>JAFAAS010000011.1 GCA_023426435.1 Verrucomicrobiota bacterium
GGGGCGGGGGGGGGGGTCCGGGGGGGGGCGCCCGGCGACGTCCGATGGAGGCGGCGAGACCGGAGAGGCGGGTCTGAGCTTAAGCTTGAATTTCGGTGCTGCGCTGCTGGCGGCGGGTGTTTCGGGCGCAGGTTCGGGTCCGGGCTGAGGTGTGGCGGCGGTGGGTTCCGGAGCGGGCAGGCGGGGTTTGAGGCGAATCGCTGAAGATGAATGTTCGCTGTCGGATGGAGGGGACGCGGGCGATTCGGCGGCGGCTGGGGGATTTTCCGGTGTGAGCTTGGGTTTGAGTCGGAGACGCGGAGCGGAGGGCTCGTCGAGCGTGGGATCGGGGGTGGCGGGAGGCGGAGGAGGGGGTTCCGCGGAGTCGGGCTTCCCGCGCGGCTTGAGGCGCAGCGGTTGAGGCGTGGACTCGTCGCTCATCGGGGTGATGCAAGCAAGTTATGCGGAGGCGCGAAACCAAAAAGATTCACTGGCGGTGCCGCGGTGGGTTCGCCACGCTGTCGGGTCGCATCATGAATTTGAAGCCAACGCTCATCGTCTGTTTATCGGCTGTCGCGCTGATCTCCTTAACTGGCTGCAATTTCTTTCGGAAGAACAAGAAGCCGAAGGAGAATCCGAAACTGGCGTTGCAGGTGGAGGAGGAGTTTCGGGAGCGTTGGATGGAGAAGCGCGCAGCGGAGCTGACGGGGCAAGGAACGGATGCGGCGACGGCGCAGCAGCAGGCGGCGCGGGAATTTCGGGAGCGTTATCCGTATATTCGAGCGGGAGCGCAGTGAGCGCGGTTCGGAGCGCCCCGTTTCAGCATCCTTGGAAGGGGCGGTGAACAGCTGTTGAGCGCGGCGAGGGGCACAGAGGCGGGAGAGTTGACGGAGGCGGGCGGAACCTGAGTGCTGGGCGGATGAAGCGCGGTGCGACGATGTCGGGCGAGGCGGACGGCGGAACGCTCATCCCGACGGGTCGGGACGGTCTGCGTTCGACGACGGGTGTGCGAGGGGCAGGCGCGGCGGCGGCGGCGTATTTGTCGTGGGGGTTGTTTCCGGCGTTTTGGAAGCAACTGGGGAGTGTGAATGCGTTGGAGTTGATTGCGCACCGCCATGTGTGGTCGCTGATTTTCGTTGGCGTGCTGATGGCGTGGGGGCGTGGGGCGGAGGAATTTTGCAGCGGGCTGCGGTCGCGGGCGGCGCTGGCCTGGCATGCGGCGAGTGGGGTGTTGCTGACGGTGAACTGGCTGGTGTTTGTCTGGGGTGTGAATCGCGGCCACGTGGTGGAGGCGAGCCTGGGGTATTTTCTGGTGCCGCTGGTGAATGTGCTGCTCGGGAGGTTTGTGCTCGGGGAGCGGTTAAGGCGTGCGCAGTGGATCGCGGTCGCGCTGGCCGCCGTGGGCGTGGCGGTTTTGTTGTTGAGGGTGGGAGGCGTGCCGTGGATCGCGCTGGTGCTGGCGGCGACGTTTGGGGCGTATGGGCTGATCCGGAAGAAGTCGCCCTTGGGGCCGCTGGCGGGGTTGGGCGTGGAGACGCTGCTCTTGGCGCCGGCGGCGGTGGGGTTTTTGGTGTGGTGTCAGGTGGACGGAACGGGAGCGTTGGGGCGGGTGGATCTCGGGACGCACGCGTTGCTGTTGAGCACGGGTGTGGTGACGGCGGTCCCGCTGCTGCTGTTTGCGTATGGGGCGCGCCGGGTGCGTTTCACGACGCTCGGGTTGCTGCAATACATTGCGCCGACGGTGCAATTCGCGCTCGGCGTGTGGTGGTATCGCGAGCCGTTTTCGGCGGAGCGCGGAGCGGCGTTTGCGCTGATTTGGGCGGGCCTCGCGCTCTATACGGCGGATAATCTGTGGGCCCAGCGGCGCTTTATGGCGGCAGGATCTTGATGAGCTCCATCTCGAACACGAGCGTGGCATTGCGCGGGATGCTCGGCGGACGACCGCGGGCGCCGTAGGCGAGGGTGCCGGGGATGATGACGAGACGTTTCTCGTTGAGCTTCATCAACGGCAGCGTGTGGTCCCAGCCGACGATGACCTCGCCGCGACCGACGCGGAAGCTGAACGGATCGATCGGGTCGAGTTTTTCGTCGAACTTGGTGCCGTCGAGCAGCCAGCCCGTGTAGAGCATGCCGACGCGATCGCCGCGTTTGGGCTGAGGGCCCTCGCCTTCCTTCAAGATGATGTAGCGGATGCCGGTGCTGGTGCGTTTGGTGCCCGGCCATTTTTTTTCGACGAATTCGATTTGCTCGGGGGTGAGGTATTCGGGTTGGGCGCGGAGCAGCGGGGCGCTGGCGAAAGCGATGACGAGGAGCGCGAGGCGCAGAACGAGCGGAAGCATGATGGGCGATTTAGTGCGAAACGGGGGAATTACACGGATTTTTTTATGGCGGGATGGTCGGCGATGCGGGCGAGGGCGGCGCGGAGGAGGGTTTTTCCGGGCTCCATGCGATGCCATGGCGAGGCGCCGGACGGATGGGGAAGCGGGATGCAATCGGCGGTGTGGCCGTGGTAGGAGATCGAGAAGGACTTGCCGATGACGTCGTTGAGGGGCGCGGGAGGGAGAAATTGAGAAAGCGCGAGCTTGCCGACTGGCAGAACGAGCTGGGGTTGAAGGAGGGCGAATTCGCGCTGAAGCCAGGCGGAGCAGTTGGCGATCTCGTCGGGAGCGGGCACGCGATCGCCGCCTTCGGGGCGTTTGCCGGGGAAGCAGCGGCAGACGGCGGCGAAATAGATGCGATCGCGAACCTCGTCTTCGGTCCAGCCGAGGGCTTCGTTGAACCATTTGAAAAGGGTTTTGCCGGCGGTCCACGCGAAGGGGCGCCCGAATTTCGGCTCCTTGTCGCCCGGTGCCTGGCCGACGAGGAGGACGCGAGACGTCACCGGGCGACCGACGACCACGGGCCGGATCATGGCCGGGCAGCGGGTGCAGCGGCGGAGGGCGGCGAGGTGTTGTTCGACGGCGGTGAGGGATGGGCGCACGGGGAGAAGCTCCAAGATCCAAGGACCAGCGAATGTTCAAACATCAAACTTCAAGAAAAGCGGTTGGTTGCTGGTGTTTGGCGTTTCTCTGGAGCTTGGATCTTGGAGCTTTGGCCGCGGCTGGGTATCGATCGGACGATGTCGTGGTTGAAGCGAAACGTGCCTGCTGGAGTTTTCACGATTCGAGGGGTGATGGGCGTGTGTCATTTGCTCGTCGATGAGCGAGACGACGTGGTGGTGCTGGATGCGGGTTTGGTCGGAGAGCAGTGGCAGATCCGCTTGCGCTTGCGGCGGCTGGGGCTGGGTCCGGAGAACGTGAAGGCGATTTTGCTGACGCACGGCCATCTCGATCATGTGGGCAATCTCGCGTGGGCGAAGCGGTGGACGGGAGCGCCGGTGTTTGGGCATCGCCTGGAGCAGGCGCATATCGACGGGGCGTATCCATATTCCGGAGTCGCCAGGTGGTGTGGGAGGTTGGAGCGGGCGGGACGGAGGTGGCTGGGCGCGGGCGCGGCGGTGCGAATCGACGAGACGATCGACGAAGGCGACGAGCTGCCCTTCTTCGGTGGATTGCGCGTGGTGCATTTGCCGGGGCACACGCTGGGGCACTGCGGATTCTACAGCGCGCGGCACGACACGCTCTTCAGCGGGGATTTGATCGCGAGCTATTGGTTTCGTGGCGCGGTGACGCCGCCGCCGATCTTCAACGCGCATCCGGAGATGATGGCCGGGAGTTTGGAGAAGGCGCGGCGG
Source organism: Verrucomicrobiota bacterium (assembly GCA_023426435.1). Classification (GTDB taxonomy): domain Bacteria; phylum Verrucomicrobiota; class Verrucomicrobiia; order Opitutales; family Opitutaceae; genus Opitutus. The sequence continues at coordinate 3,713 of JAFAAS010000011.1, forward strand.
CTGAATCCGCGCTGGATCGTGCCGCAGCACTACGACGTGCTGGACGGCGCGCTGCACCGGAGCCGATTCGAGGCACTGATGGAGAAACGCGCGGGCTGGCGCGGACGGACGGTGGTGTGAGGTGCGGCGCGTGGCGTTGGGGCCGCGCGCCGCGGAGGCTCACACTTCGACGAGTCCGACCGGAGCGGCGGTGTTGGCTGCGGACACTTTGGGCCGATGCAGCGGAGCGGCCGGGGCGATGCCGTAGGACGGCAGACGTTCGGAAGCGGCGAGCTTGCCGCCCACGATGCGGCAGAGCCGGAAGACGGCGTCCTGGAGGGCGGCGGCCTGGGAATCGAGCTGCTCGGCGGAGGCGGCGGTTTCCTCGGCGGAAGCGGCGTTCGATTGCGTGACCCGGTCCATTTGCGAGACGGCGGTATTCACTTGTCCGATACCCTGGGTCTGCTCGTGCGAGGCGGTGGCGATTTCGCCGACGAGTGTATCCATGCGCCGGGCACGTTCGACGATGACCTGGAGGGATTCGGCGACCTGTTGCGAGATGTGCACGCCCTGCTCGCTCTTGGCCACGGAGTCCTCGATGCGAACGGCGGTTTCCTTGGCGGCTTGGGCGGAACGCTGGGCGAGGGCGCGGACCTCTTCGGCGACGACGGCGAAACCCATGCCTGCTTCGCCGGCCCGGGCGGCTTCGACGGCGGCGTTGAGGGCAAGGATGTTGGTTTGGAACGCGATCTCGTCGATCGTCTTCACGATTTTGGCGATCTCGCCGGAGGACTGCTTGATGGCGTCCATGGCGGCTTTCATCTGGTCCATGTCGTTCGCGCCCGTTTCGGCCGCGGTGCGGGTTTGGGCGGCCATTTCCTTGGTTTGGACGGCGCTGTCGGAATTGCGTTTCGTCATGGACGACAACTCCTCGAGCGAAGCGCTCGTTTCCTCGAGAGAGGCGGCTTGTTCGCTCGCGCCTTGGGCGAGCGACTGGCTGCTGGAAGAGACCTGCGAGGAGGCGGACGCGATGGAGGCGGCGCCCTCTTCGAGCGTGCGCGTGATGGCTTCGAGCGGCCGGGCGAGCGAGCGGGCGAAAAGAAGCGCGACGGTGATGCTGGCGGTCACGACGCCGATGGTGCCCCAGAGCATGACTTGGAGGAGCTGATGAGCGGCGGCGTCACTGGCGGCTTCGCGGGTGGCGAGGAGTTGTTCTTCTTCGGCGACGGCGGCACTGAACACCGCGCGAATCCCGTCGAACATTTCTTTGCCTCCTCCGGTTTGGACGAACGTGCTGAGCTGATCGAACGTCGCTTGTCCGGCGGCGATCTCCTGGCGCAGGGCGATGCCTTTTTCCGCGAGGTCTTTCTCCCAGACCGCGGCGCGGCGGCGGATGTCGTTCCAGCGCTCGACCTGCCGGGGATTGTCGTGGGTGAGGGAAGTCAGGGTGTCCAAGTGCGAGCGATACGCCGTTTGGCCGGCTTGGTAAGGCTCGAGGAATTCATCCTGGCCGGTGACCATGAAGCCGCGGAGACCTGTTTCCATGTTCACGAGCGCGGTGAGTGCGCTGTTGACGGCGGCGATGACCTCGCGGGTGTGGTTCACCCAGGCGTCGGTTTGGAGGTTCACCTGGGTCGTGCGGTAGGCGAAGGTGTTGATGCCGGCGACCGAAAGGAGAACGGCGGCGAAGATGCCCAGGAGGCGCGTCTGGATGTGAAGGCGTTGGAACGAGGGCATGAAAAGCGGAGCGTCGGAGGCGTCGACCGCTGCGATCAGCGGCCTGGCGCCGCTCTCCTATCGGCCGATTCCGGCGCGAGTGAGGGCATCATTTCATCGAAAAAAATCCGCCGTAGCCAAAATTCAGATACAGAACGAAGTGCGAAAGAGGCGGAGTCGGCCTTCCGGTGAGAAGGCGGGGACGAGGGCCGCGTATCCGAAAACTGGATGCGGAGGCGGGGCGATCTTAGCCGGACTCATGCCGTTGATCGGGTCGGATCGAGGGATCTCGGCGATCACACGGTGCCCTCCTCACCTCGCTCCTCCGCCTCCAACGGCATGAGCCCGGCTTAGCGCGCCTTGAGCTGGTAGCCGATGCCGGCGACGTTGACGATCCAGCGCGGGTGGTCGCCGGCATCGCCGAGTTTTTTGCGCAGGCGCCAGATGTGGGTGTCGAGCGTGCGGGTGTTGGGCAGGTAGGTGTAGCCCCAGACGACGTCGAGCATGCGGGCGCGGCTCACGGGGAGGCCGCGGTTTTTTGCGAGCAGATCGAGGATGGCGCACTCGGTGCGCGAGAGCCGAAGGAGCTCGGGGCCACGTTGGGCGGTCATGCGTTCCAGATCGATGACCAGCTCGCCGAGCTGAAGGCGCGAAGGCGCGGCGACGGCGGCGCGGCGCCGGAGCAGGGCGCGAATGCGCGCCAGGAGCTCGTCGGGGTCGAAAGGTTGGGCGAGGCAGTCGTCGGCGCCGTGGTCGAGGCTGGCGATGCGGTGGTGGACCTCGTGATCGGGCGCGAGGGCGAGAATGGGGAGCGTCGGGCTGTTCTCGCGGAGGCGGGAGAGGAGGGGAATGCCGCCGAGGTCGGAAAGATCGAGCACCGCGAGGGAGCAGCGGCGGTTGAGCGCGAAGTCGAAGGCGCGGGTGCGATCGCTGGCTTCGAGGATGTGAAAGCCTCGGGCGGTGAGGACGTCGACCAGCAACGGGCGGACGCGGGCGTTGCCGACGGCGAGGAGGATGCGGTCGTGCTCGCGGGGATCGGGCGGCGGCGGCGCGAGCACCGCGGTGTTCTCGAGGCTCGATGTGTGTTCGTTGAACACGGCTCAGAGTTTCCAGCTTTGCAGGATGCGGACGTAGTTGGCGCGCTCGAGGGCGGCGGGGTCGGGGCAGCGGCGGTGATTCAGGGCGCCGCGGAATTCGGCGACGCTGGTGTAGTCGCGGTCTTGCATCCACTGCCGGAGGTTGTGCAGCAAGGTGGAGAGGATGCGCGGGCCGTGTTTCAGCAGAACGGATACAAGCTGCACGCTGTGGGCGCCGGCGAGAATGGCTTTGATGGCATCGTCGGCGGTATGCACGCCGCCGCTCGCGGCGAGGGAGATCTTCAGGTGAGGCGAGAGGATGCCGAGCCAGCGGAGCCGGAGGAGGAGCTCGCTGGAGTCGGAGAGACGGAGCGTGGAGTGGGTGTCGAGGTCGTCGGTGTTGAAGTCCGGCTGGTAGAAGCGGTTGAAAAGGACGATGCCGGCGGCGCCGACTTGTTCGAGCTCGCGGGTGAAGTTTGGGAGCGAGGTGTGAAACGGGGAAAGTTTCACGGCGACGGGTATCCGGACGAACGATACGACGCCGCGGACGGTTTCGATGAGCTCGGACTCGACCTCGTCGGCGGAGAGGGTGGGGTCGGTGACGAGTTGATAGAGGTTGAGCTCGAGGGCGTCGGCGCCGGCGGATTCCAGGCGGCGGGCGTAGTCGATCCAGCTGCCGGGGCGGGTGCCGTTGAGCGAGGCGATGACGGGGATCGTGAGCGCGGACTTCAGGTGTTCGAGCTGGCGGAGGTAGTGGTCGGGCGTGAGCAGGTATTCGTCGACGCGAGGGAAGAACGACGACGCTTCGGAGAAGCTGTCGGTGGATTCTTCGTTGCGGAAGAGGGCGCGCTGCTCGGCGTCGATTTGCTCTTCGAAGAGCGAACGCATGACGATCGCGGCGGCGCCGGCGTCCTGGAGTTGTCCGGCGACGTGGACATGATCGCAGAACGGCGAGGCGCCGACGATGAGCGGATTGCTGAGGTGGAGACCGAGGTAGGAGGTGGAGAGGTTCATCGCGCTGCGCGCTCCGGTTTGGAGTTCGGAGTTTTGAGTTTGGAGTTGTGATCAGCGGGCGGGCGAATCGATCACGATCACGATTACGATCAGGAGCACGGTTACGAAGAGGGTGCGGGTGCTGATTTTGTTGTGCCGTTGGTGTCGGGTTTGGCGGGCGGGGTGGCGAGGCGCTGGTAGAGCGCGTAGTGCTCGCGGACATACGACTGGGCCTGGGCGGCGAGTTCGTCGGCGCGGGCGGGTGCGATGTTTTTCAGGATGCCGAAGCGGGTTTCGTTGGCGGTGAATTTCGCGAGGTCCTGTTTGGGCGGGGCGGAGTCGAGCTTGAAGGCGTGTTCGCCCTTCGCGGCGAGGCGCGGGTCGTAGCGGAAGAGCGGCCAGTAGCCGGTGTCGACGGCGAGTTTTTGCTGTTCGAGACCGAGGTGGAGCGGGTAGCCGTGGGCGATGCAGTGCGAGTAGGCGATGACGAGCGCGGGGCCGTTGTAGGCTTCGGCTTCGCGCAGGGCCTGGAGTGTCTGGCTGTCTTTCGCGCCGAAGGCGATGCGGGCGACGTAGACGTGGCCGTATTGCATGGCGATGAGCGCGAGGTCTTTTTTCGCGACGCCCTTGCCGCCGGCGGCGAATTTGGCGACGGCGCCCATTGGGGTGGATTTGGAGGATTGGCCGCCGGTGTTGGAGTAAACCTCGGTGTCGAGGACGAGGACTTTGACGTTGGCGCCGGAGGCGAGGACGTGGTCGAGACCGCCGTAGCCGATGTCGTAGGCCCAGCCGTCGCCGCCCACGATCCAGGTGGTTTTCTTGACGAGGTCGTCGGCGAGGGCGTCGAGGCGATGCGCGAGGGGCTCGTCGCGGAGGAGCGACAGGCGGGCGCGGAGAGCGACGATGCGTTCGCGCTGTGCTTCGATGCCGGCTTCGGTGGATTGATCGGCGGCGAGGATGGGGCCGGCGAGATCTTCGCCGAGCTTGAGAGTGAGTTTGACGAGGAGCTCGCGGGCGGTGCGGGCGCGCTGTTCGACGGCGAGGTGGAGGCCGAGGCCGAATTCGGCGTTGTCTTCGAAGAGCGAGTTGGCCCAGGCGGGACCGCGGCCGGCGCTGTTGGAGCAGTAGGGCGTGGTCGGGAGGTTGCCGCCGTAGATGGAAGAGCAGCCGGTGGCGTTGGCGATCATGAGGCGGTCGCCGAAGAGCTGCGTGAGGAGCTTGATGTAAGGCGTTTCGCCGCAGCCCGAGCAGGCGCCGGAGAATTCCATGAGCGGCGCGAGGAACTGGGAGTTTTTGATCGTGGAAACGTCGAGCTTCGTGCGATCGGGATCGGGCAGTTGCGTGAAGAAGTCCCAGTTGGCGCGCTGAGCGGCGAGGAGCGGTTCCTGCGGGGCCATGTCGATGGCCTTGTGGCGCGGGTTGGTTTTGTCCTTCGCGGGGCAGACCTGGACGCAGAGGGAGCAACCGGTGCAGTCTTCGGGTGCGACCTGGAGCGTGTAGCGCTGGCCGGGAAATTCGTTGGATTTGAAATTAACGGAGAGGAAGCCTTCGGGTGCGGATTCGAGGGCGGCGGGTTCGACGAACTTGGCGCGAATGGCGGCGTGCGGGCAGACCATGACGCACTTGTTGCACTGGATGCAGATCGCGGGGTCCCAGACGGGGATTTCGAGGGCGATGTTGCGCTTTTCGAAGCGCGCGGTGCCGGTGGGCCAGCAGCCGTCGAGCGGCAGGGCGCTGACGGGCATGAGGTCGCCCTTGTTTGCCAGGAGTTTGGCGGTGACGGTGCGGACGAATTCCGAGGCGCCGCGATAAGTGGGCGGGACGGTGACGTGGGCCTCGGCGTCGGGTAATGAAGGAATGGATACCTCGTGCAGACCGTCGAGGGCGGCGTCGACGGCGGCGTGGTTCATCTTGACGATCTGCTCGCCCTTGCGGCCGTAGGTTTTGGTGATCGCTTTTTTGATCTGGGCGATGGCTTCGGCCTGCGGGAGGACGCCGGAGAGGGCGAAGAAGCAGGTTTGGAGGACGGTGTTGGTGCGGCGGCCCATGCCGCTGGCCTGAGCGACGGCGGTGGCGTCGATGACGAAGAGCCGGAGTTTTTTCTGGATGAGGGTTTCCTGCCAGTCGCGCGGGAGCTTCTTCCATGTTTCCTCGGGCGAGTGCGGGGAGTTCAGCAGGACGGTCGCGCCGGTCGCGGCGTATTCGAGCACCTCGGCGCGACCGACGAAGCTGAACTGGCTGCAGGCGACGAAACCGGCCTGGCGAACGAGGTAGGGACTGCGGATCGGACGCGGACCGAAGCGCAGGTGGGAGACGGTCATGGAGCCGGACTTCTTCGAGTCGTAAACGAAGTAGCCCTGGGCGTAGAACGGCGTTTGTTCGCCGATGATTTTGATGGAGTTTTTGTTCGCTCCGACGGTGCCGTCGGCGCCGAGACCGACGAACACGCAGCGGCGAACGTCGTCGGCTTCGAGATCGAAATCGGCGTCGTAGTCGAGCGACGTGCCGGTGACATCGTCGATGATGCCGATCGTGAAACGGTGGCGCGGTTCGTCGCGTGTCAGGTTTTCGAATACAGCGCGGGCCATGCCCGGCGTGAATTCCTTGGAGCCGAGACCGTAGCGGCCGCCGACGACGCGGGCGGAGCCGGCGAGCGGCGAGCGGCCCTCGGCGAGGGCGGTGACGACGTTTTGGTAGAGAGGCTCGCCGAGACTGCCGGGCTCCTTGGTGCGATCGAGGACGGCGATCGTCCTGGCGGATTTCGGCAGAGCAGCGAGGAAAGATTTGAGGTGAAACGGCTGGAAGAGGCGGACGCTGAGGACGCCGACCTTTTCGCCGCGGGCGTTGAGCCAGTCGGCGGTTTCGGCGAGGGTTTCGGCGCCGCTGCCCATGACGACGACGACGCGTTCGGCTTCGGGGTGGCCGTGGTAGTTGAAAAGATGATACTGACGGCCGGTGACGGCGGCGAAGCGGTCCATCGTTTCCTGCACGATGGCGGGAAGGGCGTCGTAGAAGCGGTTCACGGCCTCGCGGCCCTGGAAGTAAACGTCGGGGTTCTGGGCGGTGCCGCGGAGCGTGGGGCGGTCGGGCGTCATCGCGCGCGCGCGGAAGGCGGCGAGATCGTGTTCGTCGATGACGGCGCGGAGATCGTCGTCGGAGAGCGGGGAAATTTTCTGGACCTCGTGGGACGTGCGAAAGCCGTCGAAGAAGTGGATGAACGGCACGCGGGCGCGGTAGGACGCGGCGTGGGCGATGAGCGCGAGGTCGGAGGCTTCCTGGGTGGAATTGGAGCAGAGGAGGGCACAGCCGGTGGCGCGGCAGGCCATGACATCCTGGTGGTCGCCGAAGATCGAGAGGCCTTGGGCGGCGAGGGCGCGGGCGCTGACGTGGATCGTGAGCGGGAGGAGTTCGCCGGCGATCTTGTAGAGATTGGGGATCATCAGCAGGAGCCCCTGCGATGCGGTGAACGTGGTCGTGAGTGCGCCGCCGAGGAGTCCGCCGTGGACGGCGCCGGCGACGCCGGCTTCGGACTGGAGTTGGACGACGCGCGGGACTTCGCCCCAGAGGTTTTTCTTTCCGGCGGCGGCCCATTCGTCGCAGGACTCGGCCATCGCGGATGAAGGCGTGATGGGGTAGATCGCGATGAGCTCGTTGAGGCGGAAGGCGACGGAGGCGACGGCCTCGTTGGCGTCACAGATTGTGAAAGCGGGCTTGCGGCCGGTGAGATTCATGGAAGGAGCGTTTCCGGAGGCGGCGGAAGGAGTGCTTCCATGATGGCAATAAATGCGGGCTGGCTCTGCGCATCGGTTGGTTTTGGTGGCGCAGAAGTTGCGAGGGGTGGGGCGTCGAGTATCGGGTTGCGGAGGCGCGCGGGCGGGGCAAGGTGGCGGGCGGATGGATGAGAACGAGAGAGCGTTGGAAGAGGCGCGGAAGGCGGGATTCGATTTGGATTTGATCGATTCGAATCTGGCGCTGACTCCGGAACAGCGTGCGCTGCGGCATGCGTCGGCGTTGGAGCTGGCGCAGGCGTTGCGCGAAGCGGGCGCGGCGTATGAACAATCTACACAGACTCCTACAAAGGCTCGCTGACGCCGGGTTGGAGTTCGTGGTGGTCGGCGGCTTTGCGGGCGTGTTGCACGGGTCGTCGCTCGTGACGAACGACCTCGATATCTGCGCTGTGCTATCGCCGGAGAACGTGGAGAGGCTGCGACGGGCGCTGGCGGATCTTCGCCCGATGCACCGGATCACGCATCAGAAACTTTCGTTTCTCGAAGTGCCGAAAGACGACGAGGCGATTCTGAATCTGTATTTGGAAACCGACGACGGCATCCTGGATGTGCTATCGACGATCGCGGGGGTCGGCGGCTACGAGAGGTTGAAAGCGTCTGCGATCGAGGTGCCGCTTTTTGGACGCCGTTGTCGTGTGATCGCGCTGGAGGATTTGATTCGCGCGAAGGAGGCGGTGGGGCGGGAGAAGGATTTGCTCGCGGTGAAGGAGCTGCGGGCGATTGCGGCAAAACGGGGGAAGGTGGTGTAGGCGGGCGGTTTCGTTGCGCGACGAGCGCGCAACCTACTGGAAGAATTTTTGGATGCGGCGGAGGGAAGCGACGAGGGCGTCGATTTCTTCGGGCGTGTTGTAGATATAGAAGCTCGCGCGGGTGGTGCTGGTGAGGCCGAGCTTGCGCATGAGCGG
>JAFAAS010000045.1 GCA_023426435.1 Verrucomicrobiota bacterium
ATTCACATTCAGCCGGGCCTCTCGAACTACACAATCGTCCTTCCGCTCGGCTACGGCCGCACGCACACGGGCCACGTGGGGAAGGGGATGGGCCACAACTTCTATCCGCTGCGCACTTCAAACGGGCTCCATTTCGCCACCGGTGCGAAGCTCACGGTCTCCCAAGAGACCTTCCCGCTCGCGAACACGCAGGAGCATTGGTCGATGGAAGGCCGCGACATCGTGCGCGAGGCCAATCTCGACGAATACATCGACAACCCCGCCTACGTTCATTCGTTCGGCATGGAGTCGCACAGCCCGTCGATTCTCGGCGAGGCCGGCGAAAAGATGTCGATCGCCGAACGGGCCACGATCATTCCGCGCGGCAACTCGCTCTACAAGACGCCCGGCATCAACGACCGCATCCCCAACTTCGATGGACACCATCAGTGGGGCATGACGATCGACCTCAACACCTGCATCGGGTGCAACGCCTGCGTCATCGCCTGCCAGGCGGAAAACAACATTCCGATCGTCGGGAAGGATCAGGTCTTGCGCGGCCGCGAGATGCACTGGATTCGCCTCGATCGCTACTATTCCGACGGCAAGGCCGACGGGGCCGCGTTCGGTGGCGAGGGCAACAAGGAGATTCCGGAAGATCCGCAGGTTTCGCTGCAGCCGATGGCGTGCGTGCATTGCGAACTCGCTCCGTGCGAAACGGTTTGCCCGGTCAACGCGACCGTCCACGACGAAGAAGGCCTCAACACGATGGCCTACAACCGTTGCATCGGCACCCGTTATTGCGCGAACAACTGCCCGTATAAGGTCCGGCGCTTTAATTTCTTCGACTGGAACGAGCGCCAGCTCGATAGCCTTTACATGGGCCCCGCGGGTCCGCAGGGCATGCCCGAGCTCGTGAAGATGGTGAAGAACCCCGAGGTTTCGGTCCGCATGCGCGGCGTGATGGAGAAGTGCACCTACTGCGTGCAACGTATCCAGAACGGCAAGATCCAGCACAAGGTGAAGATGGCGCAGGCCGGCAAACCGGCCGAAGTCATGGTTCCGGATGGCCACATCAAGACCGCGTGCCAGCAGGTGTGCCCCGTCGACGCGATTGTCTTCGGCAACATCCTCGATCCGAACGCCGCCGTTACGAAACTCAAACAAGTCGGCCAGAACTACGACGTGCTGGGCTATCTCAACACCCGCCCGCGCACTTCGTATCTCGGCAAGCTGCGCAATCCCAACCCGCGCATGCCCGACTACGCGTCGCTGCCGCTCAGCCGCGTCGAATACAACACCAAGAATCATCCCGCTCACCACGACGACCATGGCCATGGCCACGACTCGCATGGCGAAACGAAAGGCGGGCACTAAGATGAACGCGATTGCACTTCACGTAGGTGGCACGCTTGCCGTGACACGTTGCGCGCCCAGCGCGCAACCTACCGGAGGACTTAGCTAATGGCTCACGCTGAACATGCCGCCGCAGCGCCGGCGATTCTCAACGAGGTGAAGCCCGCGCATCTGCCGCGCGCGATCCTCGTCGAGAACAACCGGAGCTTCTCCTGGATCACCGACAAGATCTGCGGCATCATCGAGGGCAAGACGCCCGCGTGGTGGTGGGTCTGCTTCATCGTCGCGTGCTTCGTCGCGTCCTTCACCGTCGCTGGCATCACTTACCTCGTCGCCACCGGCGTCGGCGTGTGGGGCCACGCGAATCCGGTCAATTGGGCGTGGGACATCGTCAACTTCGTGTTCTGGATCGGTATCGGCCACGCCGGCACCTTGATCTCCGCGATCTTGTGCCTGTTGCGTCAGAAGTGGCGCACGTCGATCAATCGCGCCGCCGAAGCGATGACGATCTTCGCGGTCGTTTGCGCCGCGATCTTCCCGGTCTTCCACGTCGGCCGCGTGTGGTATGCGTGGTATCTGTTTCCGATCCCGAATTCGAATTGGATCTGGCAGAACTTCCGCTCACCGCTCGAGTGGGACGTGTTCGCGGTTTCGACCTACGGCACGGTTTCCGTCCTCTTCTGGTATGTCGGCCTGATTCCCGACCTTGCGATCCTGCGCGATCGTTTCGAAGCGGCGGGCAACCGTCTTCGTTCCTTCCTCTACGGCCTGTTCGCCATGGGCTGGCGCGGTTCGAACCGTCACTGGAGCAACTACGAAATGGCTTACCTGATCCTGGCCGGTATCAGCACGCCGCTCGTGTTGTCCGTGCACACGATCGTTTCCTTCGACTTTGCCGTCTCGCTGCTCCCTGGCTGGCACACGACGATCTTCCCGCCTTACTTCGTTGCGGGCGCGATCTTCTCCGGCTTCGGCATGGTGCTCACGCTCATGTTGCCGCTGCGGGCGATCTACCGCCTCGAGGATCTGATCACGCAGTATCACATCGACTGCATGTGCAAGATCACCTTGGCGACCGGCACCATCGTTGGTTACGCCTACGGCATGGAGTTCTTCATCGCGTGGTATGGCGCGAATCCGTATGAAGGCTTCGCGTTCATCAACCGCGCGTTCGGCCACTACGCGTGGGCCTACTGGATCATGATCTCGTGCAACGTGATCACGCCGCAGTTCTTCTGGTTCAAGAAGGTGCGCGAGAACACGACGCTCGTCTGGGTCCTCTCGATCTTCGTCAACGTCGGCATGTGGTTCGAGCGCTTCGTGATCATCGTCACCTCGCTCGCCCGCGACTTCCTCCCGTCGTCGTGGGGTTACTACAGCCCGTCGATCGTCGAAATCTTCACGTTCTTCGGCACGTTCGGCGTCTTCTCCGTCCTCTTCCTCCTCTTCATCCGCTTCCTCCCGATCATGCCGATGGCCGAGCTCAAGGCGGTCACGCCGCAGGCGGATGTCCACGGCCACGGTCACGACGACCACAGTCACACGACCGGTCTCGGCGACCCGATCAAGCTCGAGAAACATTAATCTCCGACCATGCCAGCACCTTCCTACGGCTTAGTCGCCACCTTCGAAACGGCCCCCGCGGTTTACCACGCGGCGGAGCAGGTGCGCGATGCCGGCTACAAGAACTGGGACGTGATCACTCCGTGTCCGATTCACGGCATGGACAAGGCCATGGGCGTGAAACGCTCGATCGTGCCGCGGATCTCCCTCGTTGGCGGCATCACCGGTTTCACGACCGGCATGCTCATGATCTGGTATACCAACCAGTATGACTACCCGCTCGTCGTCGGCGGCAAACCCTACTTCTCGCCCATGTTCGCCTTTCCGGTGAGCTACGAGCTGACGATTCTTTTCACCGCGTTCGCGACGATCATCGGCATGTTCATCGTCAACGGCCTCCCGATGCACTATCACCCGGTGCTGAAGTCGCCGAAGATCCGCCGCGGCTTGGACGACCAGTTTCTTATCGTGATCGAAGCCCGCGATCCGCGTTTCAACGCGGCCAACACCAAGGCGCTGCTCGAGAAAATCGGCGGCAAAGACGTGCAGGAGCTGGAAGCCTGAGCCATGCGCAACGTCTACCTTGTCACCTTGTTTCTCGTTGTCGTGCTGGTCTCCCTCCTGGGATTCCGCGGCACGAACTTCACCAAGCCGCCGATCGACGTGTTTCCCGAGTGGATTTTCCCGGGCATGAAGTATCAGCCCAAATATGCGTATCAGGGCACGAGCGAGTTCTTCGCCGACGGCCGCGCGGATCGCCCGATCCCGGCGCACACCGTTTCGCGCGAACCCTTGCGCAACGACGATGCGCGCGATGCCGGTCGTGCGCCCAACGGCGAATTCCTTCGCGGCTTCCCGGAAGGCATCACCATCGATCAAGCCTTCCTCGATCGCGGGCACCAGCAATATGAAATCTATTGCGGCGTTTGCCACGGTGCGCTCGGCGATGGCAATGGCATCACCAAGCAATACGGCATGGGCGCGACGCCGACCTACCACGACGAACGCCTGCGCAACGTCCCCGAAGGCGAACTCTTCAACGTGATCACGCATGGCAAGGGCAACATGCTGCCTTACGCCGACAAGCTCTCGCCCGAAGACCGCTGGGCCGTGATCCTCTACGTCCGTGCGCTTCAACGCGCGCAAATGGGCACCGCCGCTGACGTGACCGACGCGGCCGCTCGAACCTCTCTCGGAATCCAATGAGTTCCCACGCTGCCTCCGCTTCCGCGGCGATTCCCGCCGCCTCTTCCCCCGCCTCCGTTGCGGGCAAGGCGTTGATCGTGGGCGCCGTTGGGCTCGCCCTGACCGCCGTCGGCGCGCTCATCTCGCCCGACAAGCACGGTGTCGCGCTTTCGTATCTCACCGGCATCGTATTTTGCACGGCCGTCGTGATCGGCGCGTTGTTGCTGGTGTTGATTCACCACATCTTCGACGCGTCTTGGTCGACGGTTATCCGCCGCCAATACGAGCACGGTCTCGCGAGCTTCAAGTGGCTGCTGATTCTTTTCCTCCCGCTGCTCGCCATCACGTGGTTCGTCCCCGGCTTCATCTGGCCTTGGACCGATCTCGGCCACGAGCTGCATGGCCACGGCACGGTGGGCGAGGATCCCCTGTATCTCAAGAAGGCGGGCTTCCTCAACACCAACGCGCTGATGATCGGCACGGTGTCGTTCTTCCTCTTGTGGATGTGGCTCTCTGCCCGTCTGCGGAAGGCGTCGTTCACGCAGGATCTCGACGGCGATGTGAAGTGGACCTTCAGCAACCGAGCGACGGCCGCCTTCGGCCTTCCGATCGCTGCGCTGACGCTCACCGCCGGCGCGATCTACTGGGTGAAGTCGCTCGAATATCACTGGTTCTCGACGATGTATGGCGTGTGGTTCTTCTCGAACTGCGTGCGCGCCGCGCTCTCCGTTGGCGTGATCATCATGGTCTGGCTGTGGAACCGCGGCGATTACAAGGGCGTGCTCAACACGAACCACTTTCACAGCATCGGCCAGCTGATGCTCGCGTTCACGATCTTCTGGGCCTACGTGACGTTCTCCCAATACTTCCTGATCTGGAATGCGAACGTCCCCGAGGAAACCTTTTGGTATAACCTCCGCGAGTTGAACCACGACGGCACGACCAATCAGTGGTGGTATGTAGGCCTCGTCCTGCTGTTCGGTCACTTCTTCGTGCCGTTCCTCCTGTTGCTCTCGTATCGCTACAAAGTCACGAAGCCCATCATCCGCGGCATCGCGTGGTGGATCCTCGTGATCGTGCTGATCGACATGTGCTACAACGTCCTCCCGGCGTTGAAGGACGAGCATGGCGATCCGCTTCCGTTCTTCTCGCTCAACCTGCTCTGGGTCCTCACGTCCGTCGTCGGTGTCGGCGGCATCTGCGTGTGGTCTTACCTGAAGAGCTTCCCCACGACGAAACTCATCCCGATCCGCGATCCGCGCATTGGCGAGAGCCTTACGCATCATGAGTGACACACCTGCACGGCGCGCGCCGCTCATCAGCATCCTCTTCATTCTCGCGCTCCTCGCGCTCTTCGCGATCGTGGTCTATTACGTCTACGTTCCGCGCCAGACCGGCGTTTTCAGCGGCAGCGGCTTCTACACCAACGAAGATCGCGTGCAGAAACTCGCCGAGCTGCGCGCCCAGGAAAGCGAAGCCGCTTCGAGCTATGGCTGGGTCGACCAGGAAAAGGGCATTGTCCGCCTTCCGCTCGATCGCGCCGCCGAACTCACCTTGCAGCAATACGCGAACAACGCGAAGAAGCAGTAATCGATGTCCACGATGGCCTCCGCCTCTCCTGAAGTCAGCGAAGTCGATTCGTCCGCCCGCGGCACGATCAACTTCCTGCTGCTCTCCGCGCTCCTCTGGCTCGTCGCCAGCGGCGTGCTCGCGCTGCTGCATTTCGTCCAAACGCTCAGTCCGGCGTTTCTCGCCGACTGCGCGGCGTTCACTTATGGCCGCATGCGCGGTCATGCTGAAACGGCCTTTCTTTATGGCTGGGTCGGCAATGCTGGTTTTGCGATCGCGCTCTGGCTGCTCGGCCGTCTCAGCGGCTCGCCGCTGCGCTCGTTGAACTGGGCGATTGTCGGCACCCTGTTCTGGAACCTCGGCGTCGTGCTCGGTCTTGTCGGCATCGCACGGGGCGATGGCACCGCCACGCCGTTCCTGCGCATTCCTGAATACGTCCAACTGCTTCTGCTCGTCGCCGGTGCCGCCATCTCGGTGCCCGGTATCCTCGCGTGGACCGGTCGCAATCGGGCGCGGACCTTCGCCGCGCAATGGTATGCGGTCGCCGCACTCTTCTTGTTCCCTTGGGTATTTTCCGCCGCGCAGCTGATGCTCGTGCACTTCCCGGTGCGAGGCGTGCTCCAGGCAATCGCCGCCGGGTGGTTTGCCCAGTCGCTTTGGACGCTGTGGGTCGCGCCGCTCGCGCTCGCCGCGGCTTATTACCTCGTGCCGAAAATCACGGGTCGCGTGCTTCCCAATTACGATTTCGCGTCGCTCGGTTTCTGGACGCTGCTCGGGGTGGGCGGATGGACCGGCGGCCGGCATTTGATTGGCGGCCCGGTCCCGGTGTGGGTTCCGACGATCGCGATCGTCGCCTGCGCCACGCTCGTGTTTCACTACATTGTCGTCGCGCTGAACCTTCGCCATGCTTTCTCCTCGCGCGGCAGCACGGCGCTTCGCTTCGTCGCTTTCGGTGTCGCCGCTTACCTGATCGGCGGTTTCGCGGATTCGGTGACGTCGCTCCGCGTCGTGGCCAAGACGCTGCAATTTACCTGGATGACCCAAGCGCAAACCCAGCTCGCTCTCAGCGGCGGGTTTACGCTGATTGCATTCGGGGCGATTTATTTCCTCGTTCCCCGCATCGCCAATCAACCCTGGCCTTCGACGGCGCTGATTCGCGCGCACTTCGCCGCGAGTTTGATCGGCACGGTCGGATTGATCGCCGGATTGGCGACGGCCGGCTTCGTGCAGGGTGGGGCGCTCGCCGACGCGGCGGTTTCGTTCGCTGACATCGCGAGCTCGACCCGCCCCTGGCTCCTTCTCGCGACCGCGGGTCAGGCCGTCATGCTCCTCGGCAACGCGGCCCTGCTGTATCACTTCGTTCGTCTCCTCGCGACCAAGCCCGCCGCAACCGCGGCTCCGTTGTTCCGCGAGCCTGCTGCGATGGAGGCGTCTGCCACATGAGAAACGGATTCCTCTTCTTCCTCGGACTTTTTTGCGCGGCGCTTTTCGCCTGGGCGGGCGTCGTGCTCGGCTCGCATGCGCAGCTGGGCAATTTGCGCCCTCATGTCGATGAGACGGAAGGCAAGGCCTTCCCTCTTCGCCACTCGGGGATCTCGCAACAAGGCCAGCTGGTTTACGACGACCTCGGTTGTGCGACTTGCCACACGCAGCAGGTGCGGCGTCCTGGTTTCGGCTCGGACAAAGAGCGCGGCTGGGGCGATCACCAGAGTGTCGCGCGCGACTACATCTTCGAGATGCGCGTGCAGCTCGGCGAGAGCCGCATCGGTCCCGACCTCGCGAATCTGGGTGCGCGCAAGGCGCCCTACGATGCCGAGGATCTCTACAACCTTCTTTACACCGGTGCGGGCACGATGCCGGCCTACAAGTTCCTCTTCGAAGAACGTGCGATCGCGGACCGTCAACCGTCCGACAATGCGCTTCGTCTCACGGGGAATCTCGCCGCTCCCGCTGGAAAAGAAATCGTTCCCACTCCGCGGGCTCGCGCGCTGGTGGCTTATCTTCTCAGCTTGAATCACACTTACGAATATCCGGAAGCGCGGCCGGTTGAGCCAGCGCAGGAGGGCGCGCAGCAATGAGCGATCAACACGATCCCCGTCTCGAGCAGCCGGGCGCGTCCGACGACAGCCTTCTGTCGGCGCACGAAACCGAGCTGCTGCCCAAGCCTGACGATCGCGGCCACTACCGCATGACGCCGCTTATTCTGCTGTTCGTTTTCAGCGGCATTATCTTTTACGCCGGCACTTATCTCAACGAATTCGCCGGCGGCTATAAAGCCGACGTCTTCAACGAAGATGCTCCGCCCGTCGCCGCCAACGCCGGTGCTCCCAAGATCGATCCGATGGTGCTCGGCAAGCGCAACTACGACACCGTCTGCGCCACCTGCCACCAGCAGAACGGTCTCGGCGTCCCCGGCATTTATCCGCCTCTGGCGGAATCCGAATGGGTCACCGGCTCGGCCGAACGCGTCATCCGCGTGGTTGCCCACGGCCTGCAAGGCCCGATCACGGTCAAAGGCGAACAATACGGGGTTGCGCCGATGCCGGCGTTTGCACGTGTTCCGGGCGGCGGCTACAACTGGAACGAAGAGCGCATCGCGGCGGTGTTGACCTACATCCGCGCTTCTTGGGGCAACGCGGCCGAGCCGATCACCGCCGACCAAGTCAGCGCGGTGCTCCAGGCAGATGGACCGCGCGGCGCCTGGACTGAGAGCGAACTTTCCCAAGTCGAGTAAGCTCCGTCTCTCGTGAACTTCGAGCCCGACGTTCCCCGTCGGGCTTTTTTGTTGTGCAGCGCAACGCGTGAGCGATTCGCGTCGGGCTGTTCCGAAACGCCGGCCGTTCCGTCACGAGCAGAGGCACCTTGCCCTCGGTTCGCGAGCTGCGCATCTTCGCTGCCGTGATCGCGTCGGTCGGATTTCGAAACTTCAAGGCGTTGCGCAACGCGAGCGTGCAGCTCGAACCGTTCAACCTCGTCCTCGGTCCGAACGGCAGCGGCAAGACCAGCCTGATCGACTCGCTGTTACACCTCCGCACGCTTGCTCGGCTCACGGCCACCGACGCACCCGCCGAGGTTTCACCGGATGGGTATCCGGACATGACGTTCCGCTTCCGTCCGCCGCACGATGCGATCGAAGTTCGACTCTCCTGCGTCGACGCCACGATGTGCAACGCATTGCACGTGACTCCGCTGAACGCTCCCGACTGGCCCGGTCTTCATCGCGAGATTCTGCGGATTCGCAGCTTCGTATTCGACCCCGATGCAATGGCGGCACCCTCGTCGCTCGAGGAAGGCGAGGAGTTGAAGAGGAATGGCTCCAATCTCGCCGCGGTGCTCGCGCATTGGCGCACGTATCATCCGGAGTCTTACGAGGCGTTCGTCGCCGAGGCGCTGCGGCTCTTTCCCGAATACTCGGCGTTTTCGCTGGAGTCGCACGGAGATGGATCGGTGTCGCTGGCATTCACGTTGATCGGAGAAGTCGGAATCGTGGACGCGGCGAATTTGTCACAAGGCACCTTGCACGTGCTGGCCATCCTCGCGCTGACGTTTTCGCCGCAACCGCCTTCCGTGATTTGCATCGAGGAAATCGACCGCGGTGTGCACCCGCGCATGCTGCGCGAAGTGCGCGATGCGTTTTACCGGCTGGCTTATCCGGAGTCGTCAGGACTCACGCGACCGCCGGTGCAAGTGATCGCGACGACGCATTCGCCTTACCTGCTCGATCTGTTTCGCGATCATCCCGAGGAAATCATTCTCGCTCAAAAACGAGGGCGCGAAGCTCACTTCGAGCGGCTGGCCGATCGCGGAGATATCGCCGAGTTGGTTGCCGGCGGTTCGCTGGGCGATCTGTGGTTCAGCGGTATTCTCGGCGGCATTCCCGAAGAAAGGAATTGAACCACGGATGAGCACAGATGGACCCGATTTCCAGACGGGTGCCTGAGCCGAGCTCAGGCAGATGAGGAACCACGAATGGACACCAACGAACACGAATTCAGAGGCATTGAACGAGCGGATGGTCGGGCTGCTTTTTTCGTTCGCGAAAGATCTGCCGCTTCTGATTTCCGAGCCAGCTCTTCATTGTGATCGATCGTTCATGAACGTTGCGCTGCTCAGCGAATCTCCGGCGGATGAGGCGGCGGTCCGCGTGTTGGTGGAGGCGGTGCTCGGCGAACCCGTCCGACAAGTGCAGGCCGGATTGCGCGCGCGAGGCTGGCCGAACGTCGCCCAACTTTTGCCGGCGATCGTGCGGCATCTTCATTTCAACACGGACGCCGACGGTTTGGTGGTGGTGGTCGATGCCGACGACTCGGTGGTTCACACCGAAGCGCACGAGGCTCCCGATTATCATCATCCGCTTTGCCGGCTCTGCCAGTTGCGCGCGGTATTTCGCCGCGCGACGAAAAAGCTGCCGCCGGCGCGCGGACGCGAACGGGTGCTGCGCGGCATCGGCGTCGCCGTGCCCGCGGTGGAGGCGTGGTATCTTTGCGGGCGAGACGATTCTGTTTCCGAAGCGGCGTGGGTCGAAGGACGCGAGCGCGGCAAACCGCCTTACACCCGACGCGAATTGAAGTGGCGCGTTTACGGCACCGATCGGCCGAGCCTGTTGTTGGAGACGAAACGCGCGATCGAAGAGGTGCAAAGGCACCGCTCCGACGTTCGACGGCTGGAGTCCGATTTTCCGAGTGGATTCGGACTTCTCGCGGCGGATTTGCGAAGCTGGCGGGACGCGATTCGATCCGAGTCGTGACTACGATTTTTGCCAGACCCGCGGCGTCTTCGATTGCGTGCGAAACAAGGACCGGCCGGCGGAGACTCGCCGTTGGGAGCGATGGCAGTTGGACGTTTCGACTCCCCGAGAAATACTTTGAAATCCTGATTTAGCTCAGCCGGCATACCTCACCGCGCGATGGTCAAGACCCCGTTCCTCCGCAGACGCTCTTATCTGCCTTATCCGATCGAGCTTTTTGCCGCCTTCGTCGCGCGCGGGTTGTATCGCGTGAGATTCGGAGGGGTGGAGCACGTGCCCAAGTCGGGCGGTGCATTGCTGATCGCCAACCATCTCTCCTACGTCGACCCGATCGTGTTGCAACTCGCGTGCCCGCGACGCATCCGGTTCGTCGGCTTCAAGGGCTTGCACGAAAATCCCTTCTTCGATCTCGCGCTCCGGTGGAGCGGCACGATTTCGATCACGGCGAAGCAACCGATGGACGGGATCAAGCGAGCGGTGCGGGCGTTGAAGGCTGGCGAGATCGTCTGCGTTTTTCCGGAGGGACACATCTCGCGCACCGGTCAGCTGATGGAGATCAAGCGCGGCTTCGAGCTCATGGCGCGGCAGGCGAATGTGCCGGTGATTCCGGCGGCGATCGATGGGCTGTGGGGATCGGTGTTCTCGTTTGCGGGGAACAAATACCTCTGGAAATCGCCGCGGGTGAAACCCACGCCCGTGTATGTCGCCTTCGGCGCGCCGATCCCGCCGGAGAAGGCGACGCCGGCGGCGGCGCGATTGGCGTTGATGGATTTGGGCGCGATCGCGTTCGAGGAGCGGCCGGCTTTGAAACGCAATCTGGCGCGTGAAGTGGTGCGCGCGCTCGCGCGTCGGCCGGGTCACGTCGAAGTGGTCGATCGCACGGCGGAACGAAAGGCGGTGAAGGCCGGGCAGCTCCTGGCGGTCGCGGCCGTGTTGTCGAAACGGATACGCGCGACGATTCCAGAGAAACGCGTTGGCATCGTGCTGCCGCCGGGTGCGGGAGCGTTCATCGCCAACCTCGCGGTGATTTGTGCGGGCAAGACGCCGGTGAATCTGAACTTCACGGCGGGACGGGCCGCAGTCGAAGCGGCGTTGCGACTGGGCGGGATCGGCACGGTGCTTTCGGCCGAGGCGGTGAAGGCGAAGGTGCCGGCGTTTCCCTGGCCGGAAAAAACGCGGGATCTCCGCGCCGAGATCGAGGCGGCGGGCGGAAAGAAAGCGATCCTGCCCTGGTTGATCGCGGCTCATCTGCTGCCGAACCAGTGGTTCGCGAATTTGTTGAAGCTGCCGCGGGTCGGCGATCGAGCGGAAGCGGCGTTGTTGTTCACCAGCGGAAGCGTGGGCGAGCCGAAGGGCGTGGTGCTCACGCATCGCAACATCCTCGCGAACTGCGCGCAGGTTTCCTCGCTGTCGATCCTGCCGCGCAGTGCGACGCTGCTGGGCTGCCTGCCGCTGTTTCACAGCTTTGGGTTCACGGTGACGCTCTGGTATCCGATGTTGCGCGGGTGCCGGATGGTGACGATCCCGAGCCCGCTCGACACGCGAAAAATGGTCGACGCGATCTCCGAGGACGGCGTGACGGTGCTCGTCGGTGCGCCGACCTTTATCCGGCCGTTGTTGAAGAAGGCCGAGCCGGCCGAATTGAAGTCATTGGAACTCGTGGTGGCGGGGGCCGAAAAACTGCCGGACGATCTTTATCATCATTTCCTCGAACGCTTCCATGTGGAGATTCTGCAAGGTTACGGGCTTACCGAGACCACGCCCGTCGCGAATGTGAACCAGCCGGATCCGCCGATCGTGACTGAGACCGGTGAGCCGCAGATGGGGAAGAAATTTGGGAGCGTGGGGCGTCTCATGCCCGGCATGACGGCGCGCATCGTAGATCCGGATACAGGCGAATTGAAGCCGCTCACCGAGACGGGGATCGTGTGGTTGCGCGGCGCGAATGTGTTTCCGGGATATTTGAACGATGCGGAGCGCACGCGCGCGGCGATGCGCGATGGCTGGTTCGTGACGGGCGACGTCGGGCGGTTCGATGAGGCGGGGTTTCTCCATATCGAAGGACGATTGTCGCGGTTTTCGAAAATCGGAGGAGAGATGGTGCCGCATGTGACGATCGAGCAGCAGCTCATCGAGGTGTTCGACTGGGACCAGGCGGAGAAACCGACGCTGGCGGTGACGAGCATCGTGGATCCGACCAAGGGCGAGGCGCTGGTGTTGTTGACGACCGAAGATGTGACTCCGGACGAAGTGCGGTCGAAGTTGTTGGCCGTTGGGCTGCCGAATCTCTGGGTGCCGCGGATCGTGCGAAAGGTGGAAAAGATTCCGATGCTCGGCACGGGGAAGATGGATCTGAAAGGCTGCCGCGATCTGGCGATGCAGGTCGCGGGGTGAGGGTGGAGCCCGACGTCCTCGTCGGGCTGATCTGGGAGCGATGCCGGCATAGCCCGACGAGGACGTCGGGCTCCACCGGAGAAATCATTCGCAGGGTGGTTGGGTTTTCGTTGGTTTGTCGGACTCATGAAAACCTACACCGCCGCGACTCGGGCGCTCGCGCGCAAGCTCGGTGCGCGCATCGTTGCCACGGATGAGCAGTCGCGTTTCGACGCGTCGTTCGACAGCAGCAAAATCTCGTTCATGCCCGACGCGGTGATTCGCCCGCGGCGCGAAGCGGACATCGGCGAGGCCTTGGTGCTGGCCAACAAGCACGGTGTGCCGGTGACGGTGCGCGGACGTGGCACGACCTTGATGGGTTCGGCGGCGCCGGTGTGTGGCGGGTGGGTGATCGATATGCTGCCGTTGAACAAGATCGCGATCGATCCGGTGGCGGGGCTCGCGCACGTGCAGGCCGGGGCGAAAGTGGCGGATATTCAACGAGCGGCCGAGGCGGACGGTTGGTTTTATCCGCCGGATCCGTCGTCGAAGGAGTATTGCACGATCGGCGGGAACATCGCGTGCAATGCCGGCGGGATGCACGGCGGGAAGTATGGCGTGACGCGCGACTTTGTCGTGGCGTTGAAAGGTTTTTTGGCGACGGGCGAGTTCGTGGAGTGGGGGACCGCGACGAAGAAATTTTCGGCGGGTTTCAATCTGCGCGATCTGTGGATCGGCAGCGAAGGGATGCTTGGGGTGGTGACGGGCGCGGTGTTGAAGTTGATTCCGAAGCCGGCGGCGCGATGGACGCTGTTGACGTCGTTTCGCGACGAAGAGCATGCGATCGACGCGATTTTGAAGTTGTTTCATGCGCGGGTGCAGCCGGCGATCTGCGAGTTTCTCGATCGCGAAAGCGTGATGTGCGCGGAGCGCGCGACGAAGCAGGACGTGTTTGCCGGGCAGGCGGGACGGCCGGTGATCTTGCTGGAGTTCGCGGGCGGCGCGGCGGAGGTCGCGGAGCAGCAAGCGGCGGCGCTCGCGTGGGCGGCGGAGAATGCGACGGCGCATCGCGCGGCGAAGGATCGCGCCGAGGCCGAGCAGTTGTGGGCGGTGCGACGGAAGTGCTCGGGCGCGATGTTCGAGCTCGGCGACGCGAAATTGAACGAAGACATCGTCGTGCCGATGCGACATTACGCGACGTTCATGCGTTTTCTGACGCAGCTGCGAGCGTCGTCACGGCTGGCGATTCCGACGTTTGGGCATCTCGCCGACGGAAATCTCCACGTGAACATCATGTATCACCGGGCGGACAAGGCGGAGACCAAGCGCGCGGAGATCGCGGTGGAGAAATTGATGCGAAAAGTGGTTTCACTCGGCGGCGCGATTTCGGGTGAGCACGGGATCGGGCTCGCGAAGACGCCGTTTTTGCGGGTGCAGCATTCGCCGGCGCAGGTGAACGCGATGCGGGCGGTGAAACACGCGCTGGATCCGAACGGGATTTTGAATCCGGGGAAGATGTTCGATGAGGTGCGGATCTGGAAATATCCGCGGCTGGCGGTGCATCTGCCGTGGGATCACAAGTGATGTATCCGAACTTTCACCGCAGAGGCACGGAGACACAGAGAATATTTCCGATCTCTGTGCCTCCGTGTCTCTGTGGTTGATGGGACCGGCGTTTAGGCTCCCACCGGTTCGGTGGCGTCGCCGCCGAGGTTGATCTCGGCTTTGCCGCGGCGTCGGCGATTGCTCACGTTGTTGCCGTCGTCGCGATGCAGGCCCCAGAATGCGAGCGACGAGACGATGGTGATGCAGCCGAGCACGAAGAAGGCGTTGTGCAGAGCGGGAATCGATTCGGTGGGGTTGTCGCGATCGATATTGGCGAGGAACCAACCGGCGATGAGCGAGCCCATGGCCACGCCGAAGCTGAGAGAAAGCTGCTGCGCGGTGCTGGCGATGCTGCTGGCTTTGCTCGCGGCGCGGTCGGAAACGTCGGCGTAAGCGAGCGAGTTCATGCTCGTGAATTGGAGTGAGGAGAAGAAGCCCTGCGTGAGGCTGAGCAGGAGAATCGCCCAGACGGGCGTGCCGCGATCGATCTGGGTGAAGACCATGATCGTGAGGCCGAGAAGAATGGTATTGCTCAGGAGGATATTGCGATGCCCGAGACGCGCGAGCACGGGACGACTGATGATTTTCATACCCATCGCCGCGAGGGCCTGCGGCATGGTGAGCAGGCCGGCTTTCCACGCGGGGAAGCCGAGTCCGAGTTGATAGAGCAACGGCAGGAGAAACGGCATGCCGCCGACGCCGAGCCGTGTGACGAAACCGCCGATGACGGAAAGGCGAAACGTGCGAAGCTTGAAAAGCGAGAGGTCGAGGAGCGGGGCGTTGTCGCGTTTGGCGTGCCAGTAGTAGGCGGCGAGGAGCGCGAGCGACGTTATCGCGAGGAAGGTCATTGGCCCGTAAGCCATCGTGTGCTCGCCGAAAACTTCCAGGACGTAGGAAAGCAAAGCGACGCCGGCGCCGAAGAGCACGAAACCGGTGCGATCGAGCGGAGCGACGTTTTCGTCGCGGAAATCGGGCATGTGACGCCGGATCATCCAGAGTCCGAAGAGCGCGAGAGGAATGTTGATGAAAAAGATGACGCGCCACGAAAACCAATGGACGATCAGTCCGCCGGTGAACGGGCCGAGCAGCGGACCCAGCAATGCGGGGATGACCACGTAGTTCATCGTTCGCAGCATTTCGGAACGAGGGAAGGCGCGGAGCAAAGCGAGGCGGCCGACGGGCGTCATCATGGCGCCGCCCATGCCTTGAAGGATGCGCGCGGCGACGAGCGTGTGAATATCGGGGGCGAGTCCGCAGCCCAGCGAACCGAGCATGAAGAGAGTGACGGCCCAGCGAAACACGCGACAGGTGCCGAAACGATCCGCGAGCCAGCCGCTGATCGGGATAAAAACGGCGAGCGAGATCGTGTAGCTGGTGAGGACGGATTTGAGGCTGAGCGGCGCGACCTCGAGGTTTTCCGCCATGGCAGGAACCGCCGTGTTGATGATGGGCGCGTCGAGGTTCTCCATGAACAACGC
>JAFAAS010000046.1 GCA_023426435.1 Verrucomicrobiota bacterium
GGGGGGGGGGGGGGGGGGGGGGGGGGGGGGGGGGGGCCGGAGATCTATCCGGAGACACACCCGGAGACACACCCCGCCCTTCGGGCACCCCTCTCGAGAGGGGACTTCGGCTGCGGGTGGTGGTGGGGGAAGGAGCGAGGAGTTTTGCGACGGCGGTGCGGAGTTTTACGACCTCGGCGGCGAGGCCGGAGGCGAGGGGCATTTTGTTGGCATACCAGCGCGGGACGGTGGGAAGGGAGCTGTCGGCGGCGACGACGTGGGCGGTGAGGAGGTGGGATTTGACGAGACGGACGGTGCGGCCGTTGAGGACGAAGACATCGCCGACGCGGATGTTCTTCATGAACGATTCCTCGATCTGGCCGAGGTTGCGGCGGCCGAGGCGGACCTGGACCATCGACTCGGTGTTGATCGTGCCGATGTTTTGGTAGAAGTCGCGGGCGATGCGCGGGTGCGGGAGCGCGAGGTGGCCGGAGGAATCGATGCGGACCTTGCCGAAAACGTCTTCGTAGTTGCGTTCCAAGGACACGCCCCCGCCGCGGAGATACCGGAGGACGCGATCGAATTGGGCGCGATCGAGGCGATGAAACGAGTAGCTGCGGCGGACGAGGGCGAAGGCTTCGTCGGGGGTGACGGATTCGAAGACGGCGAGACCGACGAGCGTTTGGGCGAGGACGTCGAACGGGTTCTCGTGGATTTTAACGGGCTCGAGCTCGCGTCGCGTCATCATGCGCGCGGTGACAGCGCATTCGGCGAGATCGTTGATGTTGCTGGCGACGAGCAGACCCTGGGAGATGCGGCCCATGGAGTGACCGGAGCGGCCGATGCGCTGAAGGGCGCGGGCGACGCCCTTGGGCGCGGAGACCATGACGACGAGATCGATGGAGCCGATGTCGATGCCCATTTCGAGCGACGTGGAACAGACGACCGCGCGGAGTTCGCCGCGTTTGAGGCGGTCCTCGATGTCGAGGCGGACGCCGCGATCGAGCGAAGCGTGGTGGACCTCGATGAGGTCGGTGTAGTCGGGGAGGAGTTGTTTCAGGCGGAGACCGATGGATTCGGCGCCGCTGCGGGTGTTGGTGAAGATGAGCGTGGTTTCGTGGCGAAGGAGAAGCGCGCCGAGCTCCTTGAGGACGCGCGTGGCGGTGTAGCCGGCGGGTGGATACGCGCGTTCGCGGAGAGGAGAGAAGACCTCGATGCGCGCAGGTTTCGTTTGGGTGATCTCGGCGATGTGGCACGAGCGGCCGGGGCCGACGAGGAAGGCGGCGACGGTTTCGAGCGGGGCGACGGTGGCGGAGAGGCCGACACGGACGATTTTCGATTTTGGATTTTGGATTTTCGATTGTTCGAGCTGCGGAGGCTCGGGGTTCGGAACAATCGAAAATCGAGAATCGAAATTCGAAATTTCTTCGAGGCGTTCGGCGGCGACGGTGAGCATGGCGCCGCGCTTGTTTTCGGCGAGGGCGTGGAGTTCGTCGGCGATGAGGAAGCGGACGGTGCGGAGGGCGGGAATCCAGTTGGGCTGGCTGAGGAGCAGCGTGAGGGATTCGGGGGTGGTGACGAGGATGTGGGGCGGTTTGCGGCGTTGTTGGGCGCGTTCCTTGGGGGTGGTGTCACCGGTGCGGGCGCCGATGCGAAGCCAGGACCAGCCGAGCTCTTCGGCGGGTTGCTGGAGATTTTTGCGGAGATCGTAAGCGAGGGCGCGGAGAGGGGAGACGTAAACGGCGACGATGCCGTGGGGGAGATCGCGGGCGTCGTGGGCGCGTGCTAAAAAATCGAATACGGAGAGGAAGGCGGCGAGGGTTTTGCCGCTGCCGGTGGGCGAGGTGAGAAGGAGCGAGTGGCCGGCGAGGATTTCGGGGACGGCGTGGAGTTGGGCGGGAGAGAAGTGGGTGAAACGGGCGCGGAACCAGGCGGAGAGAGCGGGGTGGAGCGCGGCGTAGAGTTGCGGCTCGGTGAGGGCGGGAGAGGTGACGCGAGTGAACATGGGAGGCACGGGCAGGTTGCCCGTGCTACAGGGTGGTGGGGGCGAAGGAGGCGGAGGCGAGGCGGCGGCAGGTTTCGAGCGTATCGATTTCGGCGGGTGTCTTATCGGTGCGGATACGGGCGATGCGCGGGAAGCGGAGGGCGAAGCCGCTTTGGTGGCGTTTGCTCGGTTGGATGATGTCGAAGGCGACCTCGAGGACGACGTTGGGGGCGACTTCGCGATAGCGGCCGTGTTCCCGAATCGTGTGCGCGAGGAAGTGCTCGGTGAGCTGGGCGATTTCGACGTCGGTGAGGCCGGAGTAGGCTTTGCCGACGGTGAGGAGGCGGTTGTCGTGTTCCTCGTCGCGGATGGCGAAAGTGTAGTCGCTGAGGACGTCGCGGCGCTTGCCGTGGCCGTATTCGACTCCCACGACAACGACGTCGAGGGTGGCGTAGGCTTTTTTGAGTTTGAGCCAGGCGAGACCGCGGCGGCCGGGCGTGTAGAGGCTGTTGGGATCCTTGGCGATGAGGCCTTCGTTGCCGCGCTGGCGGGCGGCGAGAAAGGCGGCTTCGATGTCGGAGGATGAACGCGCTACGCGCGTCGGGGCAAGGAGCAGGGAGGCAGGAGCAGGGGAAGCGGCAAGGAGTTGCTCGAGGAAGGTGCGGCGGGTGTGGAGAGGTTCTTTCAGGAGGTTGCGGCCGTTGAGCCAGAGGAGGTCGTAGAAGGTGATCGAGACGGGGATTTCGGCGCCGAGGAAGAAATCGTCGCCGCCTTTGCGGCCGAGGCGTTTTTGGAGTTCGGCGAACGGGAGGGCGCGGCCGTCGCGCCAGGCGAGGAGTTCGCCATCGGCGATGAAGTCGGCGGGGAGCTCGCGGGCGGCGCGGACGAGGTCGGGGAATTGTTCGGTGATGCGGTTGAGATCGCGCGAGTAGAGCTCGATGCGTTCTTGCGATTTGTGGAGCTGGCAGCGGATGCCGTCGTATTTTTCTTCGAGCCAGATGGAGAGGGCCGGCGTGTTGCGCGGTGGGGGCACCGCGCCTCCATCGGCGGTGGAGGCGGCGGTTTGGAGGTCGGTGAAGCGGGCGACGATGGCTTCGGCGGTGGGCTCGGGGCTCGCGAGCATGAACTGGAGCGGGTTGAAGACGGTGAGCTCGATCGTATCCAGATTTCCATTGCGGGCGGCGCGGGTGACGGCGGCGATGTCGCCGCTGAGCATGTTGGCCTCGCGGATGGATTCAAGCGGTTGGCCGGTGGAGGCGGCGATGGCTTCTTCGACGAGCCCTTCTTTGAGGCCGATGCGGAGATCGCCGGTGATGATTTTGACGAGGTAACGGGCTTCGTCGGGGGAGAGGGAGGAGAGGCGTTCGCGCAGGAGATCGAGTTTTGCGGCGGGACCGCGGGCGGCGGCGATGCGGTCGAAGAAGGTGGCGAGGTCGGATAGTTGAGCGTTGAGGGTTGAGGGGTGAGAGTTGGCGGAAGTGGATTGAGAGAGGAGGGCGCCGGAGGCGTCGCCGGCGTCGGCGTAGCGGTGGTAGGCGGCACGGAAATCGGCTTCGGTGGCGCGGGAGATTTCGAGGACGGCGCGTTTGATGAGGGCCCAGCCGAGTTGGAGGTTGCGTGGGTCGCGTTGGGGGAAGGCGCGGCCGGTGAGAAACGTGGCGGCGATGGCGGCGTCGTCGGGGGGAAGATCGGCGAGGTAGGCGCGGAGGAGCTCGATTTTCTCGAGTTTTTTGGGCGTGGCTTTGACGGCGTCGGCGGTGAGGACGAAGCGGGAGAAGGAATCGGGGGAGGAGGGAGTCGAGAGTTGAGGGGCGTGAGTTGAGAGTTGAGGGTTGAGAGTTGAGAGAGGTGGTGAGGTGGGGGCTGAACGTGGAGCGGCGAGCGCGCCACCTATAACCGAAGTGAGTTCGAGTTGGTTATCCTGGCCGAGGGCCCAGGCTTCGATGCCGCGGTCGCGGAGCGTGCGGGCGAAGTCGGTGGTGAAACCGTGGACGGTGAGGACGCGTTGGGGTTTAACGGCTTCGACGAAGCGGAGGAGGTCGGGGAAGTCGGCGTGATCGGAAAGCGGGAAGGCGGCGTCGGTTTGGTAGCGGTAGATCGCGCCGGGATCGATGGCCCAGCCGGTGATGACGGCGGTGCGGCGGTGGCGGATGTTGCGGACGAAGTGGGAGTCGCGGGTTTGGGGCGGGCAGATGACGACGTGGCCGGCGAGCTCGGTGTGATTGAAATCTCGATACGGTGGAAACGCGTGGCCGAGCTCTTCGTAGATGCGCGTGAGCTTGAGCGTTTGCGGGTGAAGCATCACGGGCAGGTTCGCGGCGGCGAGGCCGGTGAGGAGTTCCTGGCTTTTGCCGAGGCTGTAGCCGAAGAGGACGGGCGTGCCGCCGTCGGAGAGCGTTTCGTGGCAGAAGTGCGCGATGTCCTGGAGGACTCTTTCGGTGGGAGGGAAAACGTAGTGCGGCCGGCCGAACGTGGTTTCCATGATCAACGTGTCGGCGTGCGGCGTGGCGCAGGGTTCGGCGGAAAGACCGGGGCGAAGTTTGAAATCGCCGGTGTAGAGGAGCGTGCCGTGGGTGGGGTGATCGAGGAGGGCTTGGGCGGAGCCGAAGATGTGGCCAGCGGGATGAAGCGCGACGGTGGTGTCGCGGGTGAATTGTTCGGTTTGACCGAATGGCAGGATGTGTTCGATGCGTTCGCCGGGGAGGCGGGCGTGCATCAGGCGCGCGGTGCCGGCGGAGCAGAGGATTTCGCGGTGGAGCGCGGTGTGGTCGGAGTGCGCGTGGGAAACGAAGGAGCGTTCAACGGGAAGGTGGGCATCGAGCCACCAGTCGAGCTGCGGAAGGTAGATGCCGTTGTTGAACTTGATTTCCCAGGACATGCGTCGCGCGGAGGCGCAAAGGACGCGAAGGTCGGCGGGAAGGCAAATGGGCGGGGCGGGCGCGAAACGGCGCGCTGGGGACAGCGCGCCCTACCTTAGGCCGAGGAAGGTGAGGCCGATGAAGAGGAGGAGGGCGACGCCGACGCACCACCAATACCATGCGATGCCGTTGACGCGGCGGTCGGGGACGCGAGACGTGGGTGAGGTGGCGGATTCGTTTTCGTCGGGGAGATCGAGGCCGTCATAGATCGACGATTCGCGCCAGCCGGTGCGTTCGTCGGCGCCGCATTCGGGGCAGGCGCGGGCGCGGGGCGGGATGTCGGCGCCGCATTGGGCGCATTCGGAGGGTGGCGGAGGGAGGCGGGCCATCGGTCAACTTACGACGGTGACCGGACGCGCAAAGTATTTCCGTCGGACCAGGCGCCAGGCGGTGACGAAGAACGCGGTGAGCGGAATGGCGAAGAGCATGCCGAGCACGCCATCGAATGCGGTGCCCCAGAAGAAAACGGCGACGATGATGGCGACGGGATGGAGACCGGTCTGGAACCCCATGATTTTGGGCGTGAGGAACCAGCCCTCGATCGCTTGCACGATGATGACCACGAGAAGAATGAGCGCGATCAGGTGCCAGCCTCCGTCGGGTTGGAAAAACGCGATCGGGAGCGTGACGGCGAGGCCGACGATCGTGCCGAGATAAGGGACGATGTTGAGCAATCCGAGGATGAGTCCGATGAAGAGGCCGAACTTGAGGCCGATGATGGTGAAGCCCAGGGCGAGCAGCGCGCCCATGATGAGGCCGATGACGAGTTGTCCGCGGAAGAAAGCTTCGATGATGGCGATGAATTCGCGGGTGAGAAAAACGAGGTCGTCGCGGAGGACCGGTTTGACGAAAGGCAGGTGTTTGGGGAGTTCGGCGGTGGAGTCGCGGCGGCCCAGCAGGAAGAAAAACAAGTAGATTGGGATAATGAAGAGATTCGTGAAGAAGACGAAGATGCCGAGGATGCTGCCCGTGGCGGATTCGAGGGACGGCATCGCGGTTTTGAAGAGACCCTGGGTTTGGGCGACGACGGCTTCGCTGATTTGGCGGACGGTGGGGTTGTCGAGCTGGCGTTGCACGAGCACGATCCATTGCGGGTAGTGCTCGCGGACGTAGGTGTAGACGCTGTCCCAGAGCGCAGGCAGGTAGAGGACGAAGTTGATCGTCTGGTCGATCAGCGGCGGCAGAACCAGGACGAGCAGGCCGGAAACGGCGAGGCTGAAGAGACCGTAGAGTAGAATGACGGCGGCGAGCCGGCGAAGGTGGAGCTTGCGCTGGATCCAGAAAACGAAAGGCCGAAGCACGAGTGCGAGCACGCCCGCGGCGGCGAGAGGCCAGAGGACGTTGGAGAAGAAGCTGATCGATTGGCCGATGACGACGAGGGCGCCGACGAAAAGCGCGACGGTGGCGAAGACGGCGAAAAAAGTGATAGCGAAGCCGACGACCTGGCGTTGACCCGGCGAGAGCAAAGGTTGGGGCGCGACGACGACAGGCTCCTCGGATGGGACGCGGACGACGGGCTCTTCGGACATGCGCGGATAACGTGCGCAAATGGCGGGCGGGCGCCAGTCTGCAGTTGTGGGGAGAATGCGCGGTGGGGGCACCGCGCCTCAGCGACGGCGTGGTGCCTCGTTGCGGGTGGAGCCGCGCAACGCTTCACGGGTTGTCGATCGTGGCGCGGCGAGCGCGCCACCTACCTGGGTCCGTTCGCTAGACGAAGACGGCGCGACGGGGAGCGAGGGCGCGGATTTTTTCGCGGAGAGACTCGGGTTTGTAAGGCTTCACCACGTAGTGATTGATGGCGAGGCGGGCGGCGCGGGCGACGGTATCGCGATCGTTGATACCGGTGCAGAGAATGATCGGAAGATGACGCAACACCGCGGAATGGCGCACGCGCTCGATGAGCTGGAGTCCGTCGACGACGGGCATGCGCAGATCGAAGATGGCAAGATCGTAGCGCTCGGTCGGGGCGGTGAGTTTCCACCACGCCTCGGCGCCGTCGGAGGTGAACGTGAGCTGCACGTCCGGTTCGTCGACAAACATGTCCGCGATGAGGCTGCGGCAGGAGTCCTCGTCATCGGCGATCAGGATCTTCATGAGCTGGCGTGAAATAGGGTGAAAGACATCGGCACGACGGCGCAGGCCTTTACTGGAATTTCGGCGAACTGATTTCACGCTGGCCAAAGGCAGAGGAGTGCCGGATAACCGCCGCCCCTTATGAACCCTGTTCTGAAGCTCTTGACGGAAGGCGGCAGCCTCACGACCAGCCAGATGGCGAAGGTCGCGGGGATGACTGAAGCCGAAGTGCAACAGCACCTGGAACAGTTGAAGAAAGATAAAATCTTCCTCGGCTGGCGTCCGGTGCTCGATCTTTCGCACGAGGCCGCCGCCGCCGCCGCGGTTCGCGCGGTGATCGAGGTGAAGATCACGCCCGAGCGCGGGGGAGGGTTTAATCGCTTTGCGGACCGGATCGCGCGGTTCGACGAGGTGGAGTCGTGCTACCTGATGTCGGGTGGTTACGACCTGCTGGTGTTCGTCAAAGGCGCGTCGCTGCAGAAAGTGGCGAATTTCGTGTCGGAAAAGCTGTCGACGATCGAGGGTGTGCTCTCGACCTCGACGCACTTCATGCTGCGTTGCTACAAGGAGCAGGGGTTCCTGCTGAATGTCGACGAAGCGCAGCCTTTACGCCTGAACGTCGCGCCGTAACGGCCGGCTTTTTTTCCGAACATGAGCAACGACCCGAAACGTTGGGTGGCGGGACACGTGTCCGCGCTGCCGAAGAGTGGTATTCGCGATTTCTTCGAACTGGTGGCCAAGATGAAGGGCCAGGACGTGATTTCGCTGGGCGTGGGTGAGCCGGATTTCGTGACCCCGTGGCACATTCGCGAGGCGGCGATCTACGCGCTCGAGAAAGGCAAGACCTACTACACGTCGAACCTTGGTTTGCTGGAGTTGCGCCGGGCGATTTCGACGTATGTCGAAGAGCATTTCAACGTGTCCTACCGGCCGGAAGATCAAGTGATCGTGACGGTGGGTGTGAGCGAGGCGCTCGATCTGGCGTGCCGGGCGTTCATCAATCCCGGCGAGAAGGTGATGTTTCACCAGCCGTGCTACGTGAGCTATCATCCGAGCATCTCGCTGACGCATGGCGTGGGAATCGCGGTGCCGACGTATGCAAAAGATGGATTCGCGCTGACGGCGGAGGCGTTGCGCGCGGCCTGGCAGCCGGGGGCGAAAATGCTGATGTTGAACCTGCCGTGCAATCCTACGGGCGGCACCTGCACGCGGCAGCAGCTGGAAGAGATCGCGGCGTTTTGTCGCGAGAAGGACCTGCTGGTGTTGTCGGACGAGATTTATTCCGAGCTGACGTTCGACGGCACGCACACGAGCATCGCGAGCCTGCCGGGAATGGCGGAGCGGACGGTGTTTTTGCACGGCTTCTCGAAGGCGTTTGCGATGACCGGCTGGCGCATCGGCTATGCGTGCGGACCGACGGCGCTGATCGACGCGATGATGAAAGTGCATCAGTATTCGATGCTGTGTGCGTCGATCATTGCGCAGGAAGCGGCGCTCGAGGCGTTGCAACGCGGCTGGGACGCGGTGCTGAAGATGCGCGAGCAATATCATCGGCGGCGCGACCTGATCGTGCGGCGTTTCAACGAAATCGGGCTGAAGTGTCACTCGCCCCGCGGAAGCTTTTATGCGTTTCCGAGCGTGGCTGGCAGCGGGCTGAGCGAGAAGGATTTCGCGGTGGGGCTTTTGCAGGAGCAAAAAGTCGCCGTGGTTCCGGGGACCGCCTTCGGCGAGAATGGGACGGGGCACGTGCGCGCGTGTTTTGCGACGAGCTACGAGCAGATCGTGGATGCGTGCGACCGGGTGGAGCGCTTCGTCAACCGGGAGAAGAAGTAGGTTTTTGCGGAAGGTAACGAAGGGAATAAGGCCGGGTCCTTATTCTCTTTGTTACCTTCGTTTTCTTCTGTTCAAAGTTTCCCGATGAATCGTTCCGTGGCCATTGTAGGCCGACCCAATGTCGGCAAGAGCCGGCTCTTCAACCGGCTGGCGCGGAAGCGCATCTCGATCGTGCACGATCAGCCGGGCGTGACGCGCGACGTGATCTCGACGGAAATCGAGGACGGGAGCTACACGCTGTTGGACACGGGCGGGCTCGGGTTGAAAGGCGGGGATACGCCGGCGATGCTCGTGAAGGCGTCGGAGACGCAGGTGGATTTCGCGATCGAGGCGGCGGGATTGATCCTGTTTGTGATCGACGGTTTGGAAGGCGTGACCGCGCTGGATCAGAAGATCGCGGACACCCTGCGCAAGAGCCGGAAGCCGGTGCGGCTGGTGATCAACAAGGCGGATTTCAACGACGATAAGATCGAACTGGCGGAAGCGTATCGACTCGGCCTGGGCGAGCCGCTGCGTGTATCCGCGGAGCATGGACGCGGCGAGGACGAGTTGCGCGCGGCGATTTTGGAAGCGCTCGGGCCGGCGGAGGAAGTCGAGGCGGAAGGAGGCGCGAAGAAGACGGCGGACGATCCCCTGTGCGTGTGCTTCATCGGCCGCCCGAACGTGGGAAAGTCGTCGTTGAGCAACCGGCTGCTGCAAAGCGATCGATTGATCGTGAGCGACGTGCCGGGCACGACGCGCGATGCGATCGAGCTGCCGTTCGAGTTCAAGGGACGGAATGGAAAGATGTATCCGTTTCGCCTGATCGACACGGCGGGGATCAAGGCGGCGACGAAGCTGGCTTCGCCGGTGGAGTAT
The DNA here is from genome assembly GCA_023426435.1 of Verrucomicrobiota bacterium. GTDB lineage: Bacteria > Verrucomicrobiota > Verrucomicrobiia > Opitutales > Opitutaceae > Opitutus. The sequence continues at coordinate 9,646 of JAFAAS010000046.1, forward strand.
TTTTCGCGGCTGCGTTCGCTGGATGCGATCAAGCAGACGGACGTGGTGTTCCTGGTGGTCGACGCGATGGACGGCGTGACGCAGCAGGACAAGGCGATCGCGGGCGAGGCGGTGAAGGAGCACAAGCCGATCGTGATCGTCGTGAACAAGTGGGATCTCGTGAAGAAAGCCTTTGCGGAGAAAGGCGGATTCGAGCCTTACAAGAGCGAGCGGGATTATCGGGAGAAGTATGAAAAGGCGCTTTTCGACCGGCTGTATTTCACGCCCGGATCGCCGGTGATATTTGTGTCCGCGCTCAGTGGATACGAAGTGGATCGGATGTTGAACGCGGCGGTGAAGTTGAACCGGCAGCTCGATGCGAAGCTGCCGACGGCGAAGTTGAATCAAATTTTGCAATACCTGACGGAGCGGACGCCGCCGCCGGCGGTGGGTGGGAAACGGTTTCGGGCGTATTATGCGACGCAGACGGGAAATCGTCCGTTCCGGATCAAGATTTTCTGCAATCGGGAGGAGAAGCTGACGGAGCAATATCGGCGGTATCTCGAGGCGGGGATTGTGGAGGCGTTCGATCTGGCGGGATGCCCGGTTTATTTCGACCTCGTTGGAAAAGAAAAACACGAACCCGGCACGCCGTATTCGGGCAAGGCGGCGCGCGGTGAGGCGGTGCATACGCCGAAATGGAAAACACGGGAGACGAAGGAGCAGGAGCAATCTCATGAAACCCTCGAAGACTGAATTCCGTGGCGGCGATGCGTTGATGCTGGCGACGCGGGCGTTTGAACTGGTGGTGACGACGGCGGTTGGGCCGCGCGTGGTGTCGTTCCGTTCGAAAGCCGGGAAGAAGAAGAATGTGTTTCTCGAACTTCCTGCGGACGAGAAGCGGGATCATGGCTACATGTTTCGCGGGGGGCATCGCTTGTGGCATTCGCCGGAAGACATCGTGCGGACGTATCAGCCGGATGACTCGCCGCTTGACGTGAAGATGCTGCCGAAAGGCGTGGCGCTCACGCAGCCGGTGGAGGCGCGCACGGGCATTGAGAAAGGGATGAAGATCGAAGTGTTCGGCGAGCGCACGGTGAAGGTGACGCACACGCTGACGAATCGCGGGTTGTGGGATATCGAGTGCGCGCCCTGGGCGCTGACGATTTTGCGCGGCGGCGGTTATGGCGTGCTGCCCTTGTTGCCGAAAGGCAGTCATGCGGCCGGGGATTTGCTCCCGACGTATTCGCTCGTGCCATGGAGTTATACCGATTTTTCGATGCCGGTCTGGAATTTTCACCGCGATTACATCGGCATCGATGTGGCGAAGGCGCCGGACGCGCAGAAGCTCGGGATTACGCATTACCCGGGCTGGTCGGCTTATTGGGTGGATGGCACGACCTTCGTGAAAGCGGCGCGGGTGGAGGCGAATGCGACGTATCCAGATCGCGGATGCTCGTTCGAGACGTTTACGAACGGAAAAATCATCGAACTGGAGACGTTGGGCACGCTCGGAAAAATCGCTCCGGACGCAACGGTGACGCACGTCGAATGGTGGACCTTGTTGGATGGATTGCCGCGTCCGGATACGGATAAAGCGTTCGCGAAGCTGGCCGCGGCGGTGAGCGGCTGGATGAAGAAGTTGTAACGGCCGACGGACGCGAAAGGTTGAATCGCGAGCAAGCTCGCTCCTACGGGAATGAAACCGCCGTTGCGTCTCGTTTTTCTTGGATCCGATCCGATCGCGCTGCCGCTGCTGGAGTGGCTGGCGGGCGAGGGGAAGGCGCTGGCGGAAGTGATCGCGGTTTTTACGCAGCCGGATCGCGAGACGGGGCGCGGTCAGAAAGTGGTGCCGAATGCGATCAAGACCTGGGCGCGCGAACGCGGCATTTTGGTTTATCAGCCGGAAAAGCTGACGGACGACGTGCGGGTTCACTACGCGCTGCTTGGTGCGGACGTGGCGCTGGTGATGGCGTATGGGCACATCCTGAAGGAAGTGTTCATCGAGACGCCGCGATTGGGGACGTTTAATCTGCACGCATCGATTTTGCCGCAGTATCGCGGGGCGTCGCCGATCCAGAGTGCGATTGCGAGCGGCGAGAAGGAAACCGGCGTGGCCTTCATGCGCATGGTGCGGCGGCTCGATGCGGGACCGGTGGCGGATGTGGAGCGCGTGACGATCGAGGCGCGCGACACGGCGTTCGACGTGGAGGCGAAACTGGCGGCGGCGTGCGTGCCGTTGATGAAACGCGTGCTGCCCGGCGTGGCGGAAGGCTCGCTGGTGTTCGAGCCGCAGGATGAGGCGCGAGCGACGTATTGTCGGAAGCTAACGAAGGAAGATGGTGCGCTCGATTTCGCGCGGCCGGCGAAGGAACTCGCGGCGAGAATCAATGGATTGTTCCCGTGGCCGGGTTGCGCGGTCGAGGTCGACGGGCAGAACGTGAAGGTGGGACAGGCGGAGGTGGCGGAAGGGAAGTGTAACCTATTAGGTGACACTTTGTCGGAGGCGGGGGCGGTGATCGGGAGCGATGACGAGGGGTTGTTGGTGCGGGCGGGCGAAGGGGTGTTGCGGATTTTGAAGCTGCAGCGGCCGGGTGGGCGGATGCTGGCGGCGGCGGAGTTTTTGCGCGGGTTTCCCGTTGCGGTTGGGACGGTGTTGCCGTCGAAGCCGATGTCGCGGCTGGTGGCGGCGGAACCGTTCAAAAACCGATGAGAACATGCGGGGCGGCGGAGCTCTTGCTTGTTTTCGCGCGAGCATTCCCCAAGCTGGCGCGCATGTTGAAATGTTTGTGGTGGGCCTGTGTGCTGGCCGCGACTGCGACGGCGCAGACCACGTCGATGCAGGTCGAGCTGGCGAATCTTCGTGAGGACGTGCGCGGATTGACGCAGCGTGTCGGGTCGCTGTCGTTGCGCGTCGAGCAGCTCGAGCGCGAGAATGCGGAATTGCGCGGACGCGCGGGTGAAGCGGAGCGGTCCTACGTGACGCTGACGCAGTTGAACGAAGCGGTGACGGCGTTGAACCAGAGCATCCGGACGGCGACGGCGAATTCGAAATCGGAGACGTTGCAACAAGTGAGCGGGCAGATCGAGAAACTCGCGGCGCAGACGAATGCGGCGATCGATTCGCTGGCGAAAGGCGTGGCGTCGCGCGCGCCGGTGCAGACGACGTTTTCGAACGATTATCCGGCGGAAGGCATCAGTTATACGGTGCAGAAAGGCGAGACGCTGGCGGTGATCGCGCGCAAGACGGGCGCGAAGCTGCAGGATATCGTCAACGCCAACAGAATTTCCGATCCTTCCCGCATCAACGTCGGGCAGGTGTTGTTCATTCCCGGAGGAAAGTAATCCATGTCCGCAGCTCCCAAATCCCGCCTCGGTCGAGGCCTGGGCGGTTTGATCGCCAGCGCCGTTCCCGCGGCTCCGAAGCCGGCTCCGTCGGCGCCTGCTCCCGCGAGTGCGCCGGCGTCGCAAGCGCCGGCGGGTGCGCCGGGCTATCAGGAAATCAACGTGCAGTCGGTGGAGCCGAGTCCGTATCAGGCGCGTCGGGACATTCCGCCGGATCAGCTGAACGAACTGGCGGAGAGCATTCGATCGGAAGGATTGCTGCAACCGATCGTGGTGCGAAAAGTGGGAGAGAAGTTTCAGCTGATCGCGGGCGAGCGGCGGTGGCGGGCGTTTCAGCAGTTGAAGATCAAAACGATTCCGGCGCGGGTGGTGGACGCGAGCAATGCGTCATCGGCGGCGTTGGGGTTGATCGAGAATTTGCAGCGCGAAGGGCTGAACCCGATCGAAGAGGCGCATGGTTATGCGAGTTTGATTCGGGATTTCGATCTGACGCAGGAAACGGCGGCGGATCGCGTGGGGAAGGCGCGGGCGACGGTGGCGAATTCGTTGCGATTGCTGGCGCTCGATGCGGAGCTCCAGGGATTTCTCGCGCGGAATCTGTTGAGCGTCGGGCATGCGAAAGTGCTTTTGGGGATCAGCGATCCTGCGCAGCGAACGGTGTTGGCCCGGCGGGTGATCGAAGAAGGCTTGAGCGTGCGCGCGACGGAAAAATTGGTGCTCGAGCGCAAGACCGCGGCGCCGGTGGCGGGTGTGCGGCCGAAGAACCGGACGCTGCCGGCGAAGGATGCCGAAGCGGTGGCGGGGATCGAAAAGAAGCTGAGCTCGCATCTCGGCGCGCGCGTGGCGTTGCTGCATACGCCGAAAAAAGGGCGGATCGTGATCGAGTATCGCGGGAACGAGGATTTGCAGCGGGTGTTGGAGAAGCTGGGCGTTTCGCTTTAAGCCGCAGTTGGTAGCCGGCCCGAGTGGCGCATTGACAAAGGGGTGGGCCGCCTGATGCTTTGGCCCCTTTCCATGAACATTCTCTTCGGTATTCTGACGTTCATCCTGATCGTCATTTCGGTTTTCCTCGTGCTGTTGGTGCTTGCGCAGAAGGCGAAGAACGACGGCGGCATGGGAGCGGCGCTCGGCGGCGGGATGGCGGAAGCGACCTTTGGGGCGGATACGGGGAATGTTTTGAGCAAGCTGACGATCAACTTCTCGATCGCGTTCTTCGTGTTGGCTTTCGTGCTTTATCTCGGACGCATTTATCAGCGCGCGCACGCGACGGACACGGGTGACGCGTTGCCGGCGATTTCGGCTCCGGCCGCGCAGCCCTCGGCTCCGCTTCCGGCTTTTCCGGAAGCGAGTGCGCCGGCGGAGGCCACGACGACGGCTCCGGCGACCACCGAGAGTGCCCCGGCGGAAGCGGGCAAGTAAGCGTCGAAGCGATGGCTTTTTTTCAGACAACGCCCGCCGTGATCTGGCGGGCGTTTTTTGTGGGCGCGTTGCTCGGAGCGGGAAGCGGGAGCTTCGGAGCGGTATCGCGGCCGGCGGCGCCACCGCCGTTGCTGCAAACCGGGAAGTTGGATCCTGAGGAAGGTCGCGCGGCGCTGGAGCAGATGCGCCGGCTGGGGATCGCGGGGGATTATTTTTTCGAGTTCCAGTTGCGGGTGATGCCGCGTCGGGGCCAAGAGGCGGTGATTCGCGGACGGTTATGGGGAAGTCGGAATGCGATGGGATCGATCACGCGCGTGAGCCTGCAGTTGCCGGGGGAAGGCGAACGGGGGGCGAAGGAGCGGCGATTGTTGATTCAAAACGGTCAGCGCTCGGCGGTGTGGCGTTGGGATGAAGGTGGGGATGTCGCGATGTTGGGCGTTGGCTCGCTGTTCGAGCCGTTGGTCCCGGGGGCGGATTTGACGGCGTTCGATCTGCAGATGCCGTTTCTGTTTTGGGAGGAGTTTTCCTACGAAGGAGTCGCGCGGTTTCGCGGCCGGCCGGCACACGTGTTGGTGCTGCGGCCGCCGGCGGAGTTTGGGGCGAAGTATCCGAGCTTGAGTGGCGTGCGGGTGCATCTGGATACGCAGTTTAATGCGCTGGTGCAGACCGAGCTGCTCACGACCGGCGGAGCGGTGATGAAGACGCTTTCGGTGATCGATCTGAAAAAGATCGAGGAGCAGTGGATCGTGAAGACGATCGACGTGCGGGACGAAACCACGCGGAACAAGACGCGGTTTAGCGTGGTGGCGGCGGGGATGGGATTGGATTTCTCGAAAGTGGTGTTCGAGCCGGGACAGCTCGCGACGCCCGTCGAGTCGCCGCGGGCGGGGCAGTTGGTGCGGATCGACCCGTAAAACGAGCGCCTGGTCGCCGGTGGAGTTGGGCTGGTAGGGGAATTTCTAGGACGCGGTATCCGAAAAATAACGTTGCTCGCAACGCCAGACTCTGTGTCGTGATGGCTCCCGCCAGCTTCAACTAATCTGCTTTCACCATGGCCTCCAAGAAAAGTTCAGCTCCGCTCACGTTCGATCTCCCCAGCGCGCTCATCACGAAAATCAAAACGCTTCGCAATGGACACGGCCTGCGTTCCGCCAGCGAAGTGGTCCGTCTCGCGATGGACGAATTCGATTTCGAAAAGTGCGTGCCGGTTTCGGTTCCGCACCGCCAGATCTCGGTTCGCATCACCAACGAGCAGCGCGCGAAGCTGAAACGGTATGCGAAGAAGAAGGACACGAGCGTCGGCGAGCTGCTGCGTCTCGCGGTCGAGAATCTCGCGGCGAAGCCATCGAAGAAGAAATAAGCGCAGTGCGGTCGTAGTGACCGCGAACTTGCGCAGGGACTGACAGGCGCCGGGCTTGCATTTGCCCGGCGCGTTTTGTTTTTAGGCGGACCTTTCACGCTCATGTCCACCTCACCTCTGCCGTTGTCTCTTTGGGCCCGTAATGTCGCGCCGTCGCCGACCCTAGCGATCGATGCGAAAGCGAAAGCGCTGCAGGCGGCGGGGGAGGACGTGTGCGGGTTTGCGGCCGGCGAGCCGGATTTCGACACGCCGGAGCACATCAAGGAAGCCGCGATCGCGGCGTTGAAGGCGGGGAAGACGAAGTATGCGCCGACGCCGGGCATCATCGAATTGCGCAAGGCGATCGTCGAACGTTACGCGGCCGAGTATGGTTTCACGATCACGCCGGAGCAGGTGATCGTTTCGCCCGGTGGGAAGTTCAACTGCTACCTCGGGGTGCTCGCGACCTGCTCGCCGGGGGACGAGGTGATTGTGCCGGCGCCTTATTGGGTGAGTTATCCGGAGATGGTGAAGCTCGCCGGGGCGACGCCGAAGTTTGTGCTCGCGGACGACAAGACGGGATTTCGTCTGACGCCGGCGATGCTCGAGGCGGCGATCACGCCGAAGACGAAGCTGCTGATTTTGAATTCGCCCTCGAATCCGACGGGCGCGGTTTACAGCCGGGCGGAATTGGAGGCGATCGTGGCGGTCGCGGTGAAGCACAACCTCTACATCCTTTCGGACGAGATGTATGAGCATCTCGTGTATGATGGGGCGAAGCCGACCTGCGTGGCGACGTTGAGCGAGGAGGCGAAGGCGCGAACGATCACGGTTGCGGGTTTCTCGAAGACCTATGCGATGACCGGGTGGCGCATCGGCACGACCGTGGCGCCGCTGCCGATCGCGAAAGCGATCTCGGAGTTGCAGAGCCAGATGAGCTCGAATGTGACGACCTTCGGGCAATACGGCGCGCTGGCGGCGTTGAAGGAAAAGGAAAAGACGGCCGCGGCGTTGCAGACGATGATGGTGGCCTTCGATCGTCGGCGGAAGTTCCTGCATGCGGAGTTGAACAAGATTCCGGGCGTGACGTGTTTGTTGGCCGAAGGGGCGTTTTATCTCTTCCCGAACATCTCGAGCTTTGGGTTGAAGGACACGGATTTTTGCACTCGCCTGCTGGAGCAGGAAAAAGTGGCGGCGGTGCCGGGAAGCGCGTTCGGTGCGGAAGGTTATCTGCGCCTGAGTTACGCGACGAGCGACGAAATCATCAAGAAGGGCGTCGAGCGGCTGGCGCGCTTCTGCGCGACGCTGAAGAAATAGGCGGCGTTTTTCGTCAGTCGTTACGGTCGGCGCTGCCTGCATCGAGCACGACGAGGCAGGCAAGCGCGGCGAGAAGGACGACGACGGTAATCACGGCGGGGAAGATAACAGCGGCTGCGACAACGTTGTGTCAGGAACGTTGATGATGCGGCGTGCTGTATCATCCGACGAACGATGGGAGGCGGGACGGACACCGGTCCGCCGAGGCTGTAGCATATTAAATAATGTCATAGCCGTGGGCCGAATCGGAAAACCCGATTTGAACCACGAAGGCACCGAGCACACAGAGGAAGGCCACGGGATCTCTCCGTGCCTCTGTGCCTCTGTGGTTCACCTCAAGGGCTATCGTTTTTCTGAAAACGCTCTGGTGGCCGTGTGATTGCTCGCGTCAGCGGGTGCGCGGGCGGTCGATGGCGAGCGCGCCGGGGCCGCTGAACAGGAGGCTGAGCGAAGCGGCGAGCATGAAGATCGCGGGGAAAGTGGCAGCGTAGGAATGCCCGTGCGCCACATGAACACCGAAGAGGGCGATGAGGAAGTTGAGCGTCATCAAGGTCGCAGCTTCGCGCGTGCGATAGCCGACGATGAAGAGAAGGCCGGCGATGAATTGGGCGGCGACCGACACGACGGCGCAAACGATTGGGAAGGGAAAACCGTGTTGTCCAAGGAAGTCGCGGAACTCGAGCATGCGGGTCCACGAGAAAATGTTGTCCTGCGTGCCATGGACCAGGTGGACACCGACCGGAATGCGAAGGAAGAGCGGGGCGAGGGAGGAGAAGCGGCCCGAGGAGAGATCGCGCGGGAGGGGCATGGGGGAACGAAAGCAATGTTCGCATAACGCATCGCGGAGAAGCGTCAACCGGCCGCGGGTCCTGCGTTTATGCGCGAACGGTGGTCAGGACAACGGCGAGCGGGGCGGTGTCATGCGGAACCGGATACGTGGAGGGAAGACTATGGGACGCATGCGCTCATTCGAAACGAAGCTGAGCGGCCGGTCATGGTGGCTGATGTTGGTGGTGCCGCCGGTGGGGTATTGGCTGGCGGTGCAATGGGTGGGAGCGTCGACGGGGAGTGGTCCGGTCCACGTGTGGGCGATGGTCGGGTTGATGGGGTTGGCGACGGCGTTGCCGCTCGGCGCGCTGGCGTGGATGTTGTGCAGCGTGGCGGCGTATAGCGTTCGGCCCGGTGCGATCGTGGAACATCGCGTGGTGCGCGATCGGGAATTTCCCTTGGATGCGTCGGTGGAGGCGCAACTCACCGGCGGGGTGGTGGAGGTGCGACTGCGCGGACGAACGTTGCGATTGCGAGTGAATCGTCCGGAGGAGTGCCGGGACTTGATCGAACGCTCGCGTTGATGCGCGGGTCAGGGGTGACGTTCGCGGAGAAGACGGCGGACGCGCCAGCGTTGGGCTTTGTTGACGATGAAGCCGACACAATCGGCGGTGCCGCAGCGGCACGGGTGGTTTTGCCACTCGGAAAAAGGAAAGCCGTAGTCGTAGGAGAGCTCTTCGCCGCGAGGGATGTCGCGATCGGCGATGATCCACACGCGGCCGCGGATGGTTTCGGCACGGCAATTCGGGGCGCAGGAGTGATTGATGAGACGGGCGATGTTGTAGGATTGGCGACCGTCGATGTCGTGGCGTGAGTTTAAGTCCCAGACGTAAACGCAGCCATCGCCACCGGCTTTGAGGCGAGCGAGACGCTTTTGCTCGCGGCGATGCGATTCGGCTTTGGTGATTTTTTCGCCGATGTATTCGATGATGCGGGTGCCCTCGGGGATATCGACGCGGGCATAAGCGCCGCGGCCGTGAATGGAGGAACGACGGGTGATGAACCAGGGAGATTTCGGACGAGGAGGGTTTGGCACGAGGAAACGAATTCGCTAAACGGAGCGGCGTGATTGGCAACTGCGGGATGATGGGGGCGAAGTGAAGGGATGCTTGAAACGTCGCGGAGCTTGAGCGTGATGCGGGCATGGCACTTGAAGTGGTTGGTCAACGCTGCATGAGCGAACGCGAGCCCGAGCTCGGCTTGGGCGTCGTGACGGAGGTGGATCGGGCGGCGAAGCGGATCGCGGTGAATTTCGCGGCGACGGGGGAAAGGCGTTTGTATGCGCTGGGGACGCCGGTGTTGAAGCGCGTGGTGTTTCGCGTGGGCGAGACGATCAAGACCCACGGCGGTGCGTCGATGGTGGTGGAGTCCGTTGAGGAGGCGGAGGGCGTGGTGACTTATGTGAGCGCGGGCAAACGTGTCCGGGAAGACGACGTCTCGGATGCGACGCAAGTGAGCACGCCGGCGGAGCGGTTGCTGGCGGGGCAGGTGGAGCCGAGCGAGACGTTTGAATTGCGACGGCGAACGCTGGAGATGCAGGCGAGGCTGCTGCAATCGGACGTGCGCGGGTTTTTGGGCGGGCGGGTCGATCTGATTCCGCATCAGTTCTACATTCTGCAGGAAGTGGCGCGGCGGCAGATTCCGCGCGTGCTGCTCGCGGATGAAGTGGGGTTGGGTAAAACGATCGAAGCGTGTTTGATTCTGCAGCGCCTGCTCGTGGTGGGAAAAGTGAAGCGGGCGCTGGTGCTCGTGCCGGAGACGTTGGTGCACCAGTGGTTCGTGGAGCTATTGAGGCGGTTCAATTTGTGGTTCGGGATTTACGACGAAGCGCGCTGTTTGGCGGTCGAGCAGAGCGATCCGGGGGAGAATCCCTTTCTCGCGGCGCAACTCGTGTTGTGCAGCATCGGGTTTCTGGCGGGCGACGAGCGGCGTGCGGCGCAGGCGGTGGAGGCGGGCTGGGACATGGTGGTGGTGGATGAAGCGCACCACCTCGAATGGAAGCCCGAACGGGCGAGTCCGGAATACGCGCTCGTCGAGCAACTCTCGCAACGCACGCCCGGGTTGCTGTTGCTGACGGCGACGCCGATGCAGCTCGGAGTGGAAGGACATTTCGCGCGCTTGCGGTTGCTGGATCCGGCGCGCTACAGCGATCTCGAGGCGTTTCGGGCGGACATGGCGCGGTTCACGCAAGTGGCGGAGATTGCGGACAAAATTGTGGGGAAGAAACCGCTGGGCGCGGACGAACGCGCGGCGCTTTCGCGGATCTTCGACAAGGATCCGGAAGGATTGGCGGAAGGGCTGGCGGCGATGGATGCAGGGCGACCGGGCGCGAGGGAGGCGTTGCTGCGGACCTTGTTGGACCAGCATGGCACGGGGCGGGTGATGTTTCGTAACACGCGGGCGGCGATGACGGGGTTTCCGGGGCGACGGTTTTGTCCGGTGCCGATCGAAGATCACAACCTGACCTTGTTGGCGCGGATCGCGCGTGAGCTGCACGCGGAGGAAACGGGGGCGGAGGCGGAGATTCGGTATTCGTTCAAGGACGATCCCCGCATCGACTGGCTCGTGGAATTTTTGAAAGCGCGGAAGCCGGAGAAGATTTTGCTGATCTGCAAGACGCAGCGGAAAGTCGCGGCGCTCGCGGCGGCGATTCAGGAAAAGAGCAGCGTGAAAGTGGGTTTGTTTCACGAAGGGTTGCCGCTGGTGCAGCGCGACCGGAATGCGGCGTGGTTTGCGGAGAGCGACGGCGCGCAGCTGTTGATCTGTTCGGAAATCGGGAGCGAAGGGTGCAATTTCCAGTTCGCGCATCATCTCGTGTTGTTCGATCTGCCGTTGAATCCGGGACTGCTCGAGCAGCGGATTGGGCGGCTGGATCGTATCGGCCAAACGGAGACGATCCGGATTCATGTGCCGTATGTGACGGGCAGCGCGGAAGAGTGCGTGGTGGAGTGGTATCATCGCGGCTTGGACGCGTTCGAGCGTCCGCTGCACGGCGGCAACGAATACCTCGAGAAATTCAGGGAGCGCCTGCTGGCGTTGGCGCAGGAGTATGGGCGGGGAGAACCGGCGGCGGCCCGGCGGGAACTCGATGCGTTGGTGGAGGAGACGCTGGGGTTTCGTCGCGCGTTGGACGAGAAGCTGAAGAAAGGCCGGGATCGATTGCTGGAGTTGAATTCGTTCGATCCGAGTGTGGCGGAGAAAACGATCGCGCGTGTGAGGGCGGCGGACGCGGACCGATCGCTGCGGGAGTTTCTGCTGGCGTTATTGGATCACTTCGGCGTGCGGATGCGCGAGTATGAGGAAGGCGATGTGTTTCTGGATCCGAGCCATGCCTTTATTGAAGGATTTCCGTCCATTCCGGCGGACGGCATGCTGGCGACCTTCGACCGGCGGCGGGCGATCGCGCGCGAAGACATTCGGCTGCTGACGGCGGATCATTCGCTGGTGCGGGACGCGATGGATTTGCTGGTCGGTTCGCCCGGCGGGACGACGGCGTTTGTGACGATGCCGGCGGAGAAGCCGGGATTGATGTTGGAAGCGGTGTTTGTGTTGGAGCCGGTGGCGGAAAGCCGCTGGCACATTGATCAGTTTCTCGCGCCGACGCCGGTGCGCGTGGTGGTCGATCTCGCGGGGGAAGATGTGAGCGACGCGTATCCGTCGGCGGATCTAGCGGCGCTGGCGACGGATGCGGATATTCATCGTTTTCTGGAGCAGCCCGGTTTTGAGGCGAGGCGCGTGAAAGACCTGGCGGAGACGGCGGAGGAGTTGGCGGAGGCGCGGGCTCGGCCCTTGCGAGAGGCGGCGCTCGCGCGTGCGAGCGAGGCGTTGGGAGCCGAGTTGTCGCGGCTCGAACATCTGCGGCGGGTGAACGATCACGTGCGACCGGAAGAGGTGGCGTTGGCGCGCGAGCAATTGGAGCGGACGCGCGCGGGAATCGAGGCGGCTCAGCTGCGGCTGGATGCGGTGCGATTGATTTTGGCGGCGCCGCGTGCGAACAGTCGGGCGGGGCGGAGGTGAGTTGCGGATAGCCCTTCAGGTGAATCACAGAGGCACAGAGGCACGGAGAGATCCCGTGGCCTTCTTCTGTGTGCTTCTGAGCGCAGCGAAGAATCCACGTGTGCGTCCGCGGCCGATCGTTGCCCTGGATTCTTCGCTACGCTCAGAATGACAACCGCTGTTAGGTGACCCGAATTATCGAGGTTTCCTGTGGGACACGACTATAGGCCAAGTGGGTTCATCGCTTCTCTGAGAGGACGGAACGTGAGGCATCACTCGGAAAGGAGTTGGGCGCCTTCGAGGGCGAGCAGGCGGGTTTTGGTGCGGATGCCGCCGGGGCCGGAGAAACCCGTCATGCGGCCATTGGCGGCGACGACGCGGTGGCAGGGGATGAGAAGCGGCCAGCGATTCGCGCCGAGGGCGGCGCCGACGGCGCGGCTGGCGGCGGGCGGCTGGCCGAGCGCGGCGGCGATGGCGCCGTAAGTGGTGGTAGCGCCCGGGCGGATACGCAGCGTTTCGCGGAGGACGGCGAGGTTGAAATCGGCGAGCGGGGAGAAGTCGTAACGGACGTCGGAGAAATCCTGCGGATGGCCGGAAAGGTGAAGGCGGACGCGGTCGATGAGTTGCGCGATTTCGGCCGGCGGGGCGGGGTCGTCGGAAGCGCGCGGAGAGGCTTCGGGCAGTTCGAAACCGGTGAGGCCGGCCTCGTGCCAGGCGATGGCGCAACGACCGAGCGGCGTGTCGAAGGTGACGCGGCGCATATGGGTTTGCATCGTGGGCGGCTTGCTTGTCGTGTCGAAGCGATTTCATGGCGAATCGCTTCTACAACGAGTTCGACGTCGAGACTTATGGCGGCGAGCGCAAGACGGATTATCGCAATGCGTTTCAGATCGATCGCGACCGGATCATTCATGCGCATGCGTTTCGGAAGCTGCAGTCGAAGACGCAGGTGTTTTTGTCGGGCGAGTATGATTTTTATCGAACGCGACTGACGCACTCGATGGAAGTGGCGCAGATTGGGCGATCGATCTGCCGTTATTTGCAGACCCGCGGCGGGCCGTTGCGCGAGGATTTCTACATCGACAGCGATTTGGTGGAGGCGGTGTGTCTCGCGCACGATTTGGGGCATCCGCCCTTTGGGCATTCGGGCGAGCGGACGCTGCAGGAGTTGATGGTGAAGTGGGGCGGGTTTGAAGGGAATGCGCAGACCCTGCACCTGCTGACGGAGACGATGATTCAGAACGAATCGAGCGTGCGCGGCATGCAGCCGACGCGGGCGCTGCTCGATGGCGTGTTGAAATACAAGAAGCTGTTTTCCGAGTTCAAGAAGCCGCCGGCGAATCACTTTCTTTACGATCCGCAGAAGGCGGAGCGGAGTTTCGTGTTTGGCGGCGCGAAGATTCCGGCGGAGCTGCGCGGAGGGGAAAGGCTGAATGCGTTCAAGAGCATCGAGTGTCAGATCATGGATTGGGCGGACGATGCGGCGTATTCGTTGAACGACATCGTCGATGGCGTGACGGCGGGATTCTTGAACGAGGCGCGGATCGAGGAGTGGGCGGCGGACGAGCCGATCGATGCGCCGCGTCAGCAATTATTGGATACGTTATTCGATGCGATTCGGGCGGACCGGTTGGAGAGCGTGTTTTCGCAGAAGATCGGGAAATTCATCACGGCGTGCCGGCTGCGCGAGCGGGAGAACTTCATGGCGGGGAAGACGAACCGGTATCGGTTCGAGCTCGTGGTATCGAAGGAAGCGGAGGACGAGGCGCTGTTTTTCAAGAAGATGGCGAACGACATCATTTTCGAGAGCGCGCAGCTGCAGCAGATCGAGCACAAGGCGCGGAAAGTGTTGTGCGATTTGTGGCATTCGGCGTGGTGCAACTACGTCGAGAAAGGCGCGCGGGTGATTCACATCCTGCCGCCGCGGGTGGGGAAGTTGATTGAAGCGGAGAAGACCAAGGCGGCCCAGGCGCGGCAAATCTGCGACTATCTCGCGGGGCTGACGGATGGCGGGATCGTGCGGACGTATCGGCGGTTGTTCGATCCGGAGTTTGGATCGATTCGGGATTTGAGCTGAGGTGAGCTGACTGGCTGAACCACGAATGGACACGAATGGTCACGAAGGCGGAGCTGGAGCGAGGCAGGCTGTTCCGGTTGGACCACGGATGGACGGCGATGAACACGGATGGGTGAGGAGTTGGATGCAGCGGGGAGTGGCGCGCGCATGAAGAAACCGATTGGGCGGTGGATGATCTCGGGGGCGGGGGCGGCGTTTTTCGTGGCGTTCACGCTGGCGATGGGGTTCGCGGCGTTCACGGACCATGTGTGGGAGGATTATTACATCACGTATCGTGCGAGCCGGAATCTCGCGGAAGGAAATGGGCTGGTGTTCAATGTTGGGGAGCGGCTGCACACCTTTACGTCGCCGCTGGGCGTGTTGTTGCCGGCGGCGGCGTTTGCGTTGACGGGAAATACGTCGGACGAGGTGGCGTTGTGGATTTTTCGGGTGTGGAGTGCGGCGGCGTTGGGCGGGGCGGCGGCATTGGTGGTGGCGATCGGGCGCGGGCGAAAGCAGGCGGTGGCGGCGATCGTCGCGACGGTGGGATTGCTGGCGCTCGATGCGAAGTCGCTCGATTTCACGATCAACGGAATGGAGACGGCGTTCATGCTGCTGTTTCTCGCGTATGCGTTTTGGGCGCATCTGCAGGCGGGATCCAAAACGTGGATACATCTCGGCGCGGCGTGGGCGGGGCTGATGTGGACGCGGCCGGACAGCTTTATCTACGTGGCGCTGATCGCGGCGGGATTCTGGTTGTTCAACAACGAGGCGGAGACGGGGCGGTCGCGATGGCGGATGCTGGGATTGTTTTTCCGGGCAGGCTTGCTGACGACGGTGCTGTATGCGCCCTGGCTCGCGTGGGCGGGCTGGTATTATGGGACGCCGGTGCCGCACACGATTGCGGCGAAGGGAAGTCTTGGGCGGGAGCACACGCTGTGGGGTGCGATTGAAACCGCGCTGACGCTGCCGTATCGGGCGTGGACGGATTGGGCGACGTTGGAGAGCACGTTTCTGCCCTCGTATTATATGATGGGCGGTTGGCCGGCGCCGTTGGTGTGGGGCTCGCGACTCATCGCGACGATATGTGCGCTGCTATGGATTGTGCCGCGGGTGAGGAGGGAGGCGAAGGTGGCGTCGTTCGCGTTTTTCGGGGCGCACGTATATCTCACGTATTTTCCGTATTTCCCGTTTCCGTGGTATGTGCCGAGCACGACGATCCTGGCGGTGCTGGCGCTCGGCGGGGTGCTGGCGCAGGGATTTGAGCGAGCGAAGCGGTCGGGTGAAGGCGCGGGGAGGTGTCATATATTGTATGACACTTTAGCGAGATGGGGGGCGGGTGTGGTTGCGGCGATTTTGGTGGCGGCGGCGGGGTGGATGACGTGGGAAGTGGCGCGGCAGGCGGAGGCGCAGCAGCGGATCGTCGAGGAGGGAAATCGGCGGCGGATCGGCGAGTGGTTGAAGGCGAATGCGGCGCCGGGCGACGCGGTGTTCATGGAGCCGCTGGGCTACATTGGATATTTTTCCGGACTGAAGACGTTCGATTATCCGGGGATGTCGTCGCTCGAGATGGTGCGGGCGCGGAAAGCGGTCGGCGAAGAATGGGGACGTTTGATTTTCGAATTACAACCGCGGTGGGTGGTGTTGCGGCCCTTCGAGGTGGATCGGATTGAACGGGCGAATCCGGGGATGTTGGCGGATCACTATGAAGTGGCGCGGGAGTTCGATCGGTGGGCGGACGTGGAGGGATTGAACGTGCGCGGACGGCCTTATCTGGAGCATGATGCGCGGTTCACGTTGTTCAGGATGGTGCGGCCGTTTGGGTTCGAGACGGACATTCGGGAGATCGAGGTGCCGTTTCCCGTGACCTATCAGATGGTGGAAGGCGTGAATCTGGGATTGATGCATGCGCCCAGCCGGATGTTTGTGCGCGTGCCGAAGCTGGCGAAGACGGTGAGCGGGCATTTCGGGATCATGCCGGGGGCGCTGGAGGAACCGGGCGCGACGGATGGCGCGGTGTTTCGGATCGTGCTGCGGACGCAAGGCGAAGCGCGCGTCTTACTGGAGCGGATACTCAAGCCCGTGGAGCAAGAGCAGGATCGCGGGGTGCAGGCGTATCGATTGGAGCTTCCGGACGAACGGGATGGAGGAGCGGAATTGGTTTATGAAATCGATCCGGGTGACGGCGGGTCGAAGGATTGGACGTGTTGGGATGTGCCGGATTTTCGGTGAGGGTTCTGAGCCGCGCTTGCGTGCGGCTCGGCGAGACGCCTCGCCCTACCTCGCGAGGTGGCCGGCGGTGACGATGTCTTCGAGCATCTTTTCGGCGTAGCGCCAGAGCTCGGCGCAGCCGTCGGCGATGTGGCGATTACGGGCGACGACGCGATCGTGCGTGACCCCGTGGCGGTTCCAGGCGGCGCCTTTCGTGAGGCAGTTGAGGAGCATCGGCTGGAAGCGATCGACGGCGGTGGCGAATTTCGCTTCGGGGGTTTGTTTCTCTTCGAACTCGTCCCAGAGCGCGCGGAAGTCGCGGGCTTGATCGGCGGGGAGAAGGCCGAAGATGCGATCGGCGGCGAGGGCTTCGCGCTCGTGCTGGCCGGCCATGGCGGCGGTGTCGTAGGCGAAGGTGTCGCCGGCGTCTATTTCGACGAGGTCGTGAAGTATCACCATTTTGAGGACACGGAGCACGTCGAGGTGAGGGACGTTGGCGTGTTCGGCGAGGACGATGACGCAGAGGCAAAGCGCCCAGGAATGCTCGGCGTCGTTTTCGGCGCGGCGGCTTTGCGTGTTGAGGGTCTGGCGGAAGACCTCCTTCAGCCGATCGCATTCGGCGATAAACTGGATTTGGCGGACGAGCCGGGTGGCGGGAGATTCGGATGTATTCACGATTCCAGGACGGGGGCGAGGGGGCGGGGCCGGGTTTCGGCGCCCGCGGCGTTGATGTGCAGCATGTTTTCCAGGTGGAGTTCGGGGCGGGGCTGGCCGTGGGTGTCGAGGATGGGTGTGAATCTGTTGACGAAGACGCGGCGCGAATCGCGGGCGCATTCGACGGCGATGAGGTCGTTGGCGCGGATCATCTGCTCGCGGGTTTTTCCAGCGCGACGGGCTGGGTTCGATCGCGATGCCGGCAGAAAGAAGCGTTTTGCGATGCGGCGCAATGCGGCTGTCATAGCCAAAACCTTTTCCTTGCTACGCTTGGGCCGGGGGATTTCGTTCGATGACATTTTTCCCTATGAAAGTCCTCGTCGCCGACAAGATATCGCCCAAGGGAGTTGCCTACCTGCGTCAGCAGCCGGGCTTCGAAGTGATCGAGGCGTATGGTTCCTCGCCGGACAAGGTGCTGGACCTGGTGAAAGACGTGCACGCGATCGCGGTGCGGTCGGAGACGAAGATCACCGCGCAGGTGATGGCGGCGGCGCCGCTATTGAAAGTCGTGGGACGCGCGGGCGTGGGGGTGGACAATGTGGATGTCGAAGCGGCGACACAGCGTGGCGTGATCGTGATGAACACGCCCTCGGGCAACACGATCGCGACGGCGGAGCTGACCTTTACGCATTTGCTTTGCGGGGCGCGTCCGGTGCCGCAGGCGGCGGCGTCGATGAAGGCGGGGCAGTGGGATCGGAAGAGTTTTTCGGGTATCGAACTGTTCAAGAAGACGCTCGGCATCGTGGGTCTGGGCCGCATCGGTTCGGAAGTGGCGAAGCGGGCGCAGGCGTTTGGCATGCGCGTGCTGGCGTTCGATCCGTATCTCGCGCCCAGCCGGGCGAAGGCGATGCAGATTGAGTCGGTGACGCTGGATGAATTGCTGGCGCAATCGGACTACATCACGGTGCACATGCCGCTGACGGACGATACGAAATACATGATCGACGAAGCGGCGCTGGAGAAGTGCAAGAAAGGCGTGCGGCTCTTCAACTGCGCACGTGGCGGGATCATCAAGGAAGCGGCGCTGATCGCCGGTTTAAAGTCGGGCAAAGTGGCGGCGGCGGGCCTCGATGTGTTCGAGGACGAGCCCTTGGCGAAGGACAGCGAGTTGCGTTCGCTGCCGAACGTGGTGCTGACGCCGCACTTGGGGGCATCGACGGCCGAAGCGCAGGAATCGGTGGGCATCGAGATCGCGGAGCAGATCGCGGACGTGTTGAACGGCGGCGTGATCCGCAATGCGGTCAACGTGCCCTCGCTCGATGCGGCGACGGTGAAAGTGCTTGGGCCGTATCTCGATCTCGGCGCGAAACTCGGCACGCTGGTGCAGCAGATTGCGCCTGCGCAGATCGCGTCGTTGCGCGTGACGTATTGGGGCAAGGTCGTGGAACTCGATGCGAATGCGATCACCCGCGGCATCGTGCGTGGCTATCTGCGCCGGATCAGCGGAGAGGAAGTGAATTTCGTGAATGCGCCCGTGTTGCTCGAGCGGCTCGGGTTGAAGTCGGAAGTGATCAAGTCGACGAGCGATTCGGGTTACACGGATCTGATTCAAGTGGAGGCGATCGCGCCGGATGGAGCGGTTTATTCGGCGGCGGGCACGTTGATCGGCAAAGGCAACCAGCCGCGCATCGTGAGCATCAACGGCCGCGAAGTCGAAGTGGCCGCGGAAGGCAAGTTGCTGGTGCTCGAGAACCTCGACAAGCCGGGCATGGTGGGCGAGGTCGGCACGATCCTGGGGCAGGACAATGTGAACATCGCGGACATGTCGCTCAGCCGGCTGACGCCGGGCGGCACGGCCTACATGGTGGTGCGCGTTGATACCGAGCCGAGCGAGTCGGCGCGGAAAGTCATCAAGAACCACGCGGCGATCAAGCAGGCGAAGTTCGTGCAGCTATGAGCGAAGGCTGTCCCCGTCGCTCGTCGGCGCGATTGCGTCGAGGCGATGCAGCAAAAGGTTGCAGTCCCGCCGCTCACGCGGCGGGCTACGGGTGAACCATGCTTCTGCTGCACGCTGTCGCCGCGATTTTGGGATACCTGTTGGGCTCGCTGCCTTTCGGCTATCTCGTCGCGCGTTCGAAAGGCGTGAACATCTTCGAAGTCGGCAGCCGGAATCCGGGGGCGACGAACGTGCGGCGGGCGCTGGGAGCGGGGCCGGGAAATCTGGTGTTTGCGCTGGACGTGTTGAAAGGGGCGTTCGCGGCGTCGTGGGCGTTGCTGAGTTTCACGGCGGCGACGGTGAATTATGCGGTCGATGACAGCGCGCTGGCGGAGACGGGGATGGTGACGGGGGCGAGTTGGGTGGCGCTGGGCGTGACCGGATTGATCGCGGCATTGTTGGGGCATAGTTTTTCGTGCTTCACGAAGTTTCGCGGAGGGAAAGGCGTGGCGACGTCGATGGGCGGGTTGATCGTGCTCATGCCGCTGGCGACGTTGGTTGCCGGAGTGGCGTGGCTGGCGGTGTTTTTGACGAGCCGTTATGTGTCGCTCGCCTCGATCATGGCGGCGGTCGTGTTGGTGGCGGCGGCGTATTTCCTAAAATTATCGGGCGTGCTGGTGGGTGTGGCGGCGGCGGTGGCGGCGTTCGTCATCCTGCGCCATCGCACGAATATCGTGCGATTGTTGAACGGCACGGAGAACCGATTCGTGAAAAAGGATACTTCCAAGACATGAGCGCTCCTGCAGTGATTCGCATCGGTATTTGCGGCCTGGGCACGGTGGGCCAGGGCGTGTGGAAGCATTTCGCGCGAGCGAAGTCGGACCTCGAGTCGCGGCTGGGCGTGAGGCTGGAACTCGCGCGGGCGTCGGTGCGCGATCTCAAGAAGAAGCGCGCGGTGAAGTTGCCCGCGAGCAAGCTGACGGATGATCCGATCGAGGTGGCGTCCGATCCCTCGATCGACATCGTGTGCGAGTTGATCGGTGGAACGGATACGGCGCGGCACGTCACGCTCGCGGCGCTCTCGATGGGCAAAGTGGTGGTGTCGGCGAACAAGGCGCTGATCTGCAAGCACGGCGCGGAGATTTTCGAAACGGCGCGGCGACATGGCGGGCATTTTCTGTTCGAGGCGAGCGTCGCGGGCGGGATCCCGATCATCAAAGCGTTGCGGGAAGGACTCGTGGCGAATCGGTTTCCGTTGATTTACGGAATCCTGAACGGGACGTGTAATTACATCCTGACGCAGATGCAGGAAAGCGACACGCCGTATCAGGCGGTGTTGGCGGAAGCGAAGCGACTGGGTTACGCGGAAGCGGACGAGGCGCTTGATGTCAAAGGCTGGGATGCGGCGCACAAGGCGGCGGTGCTCGCGTATCTCGCGCACGGCGTGTGGGTGCGGGAAGACGAGATGTTGGTGGAAGGAATCGACCGGCTGACGCCGGCGGATTTCGAGCACGCGAAAGCGTTTGGCTATGGGATCAAGCTGCTCGCGATCATTGCGCGGGATTTTGCGCACAATGAATTGAGCGTGCGCGTGCATCCGACGCTCCTGCCGAAAGGGCATGTGGTGGCGAACGTGAATGGCGTGTTCAATGCGGTCTCGGTGAAAGGCGACGTGGTTGGCACGACGCTCTACATCGGGCGCGGCGCGGGGCAGGATGCGACGTCGAGCTCGGTGATCAGCGACATCGTGGATGCGGTGGGATTGTTGAAGAACGATCGGCGGGCGTTTGTGACGGCGCGCCGGGAGCAGCCGGTGACGACGGCGGGCAACGGGTGTCGTTTGGCGCCCCCGGAGCGCGTGAAAGGGCGTTATTATATTCGGCTGACGGTGAAGGATCGACCCGGAGTGCTGGCGCGGATTGCGTCGGCGATGGCGGAGCAACACGTGAGCATTGCGAGCGTGATTCAGAATCAGGCGGACCGGCCGGATGCGGCGTCGCTGGTATTGACGACGCATGACAGCAATGAAGCGGCGATCGGGAAGACGGTTGCGCGCTTGCGGAAGCTGCCGGTGGTGCTCGAGGCGCCGCTGTTGCTGCGAATCGCGGAATTTTCGGAGTAATATTTCCATGGCCCGTATCGTTCAAAAATACGGCGGCACCTCGGTGGGTGACGTCGATCGCATCAAGAATGTCGCGTCGCGCATCAAGGCGGTGCGTGACCAAGGCAACGAAGTGGTCGTGGTCGTTTCCGCGCGAGCGGGGGTGACGAACGAACTCATTGCGCGCGCGAAAGCGGTTTGTGCGAACCCCAGCGAGCGCGAGATGGACCAATTGCTGGCGATCGGCGAGCAGGAGACGATCGCGTTGACGGCGATGGCGCTGCACGGACTCGGCGTGCCGGCGGTGAGCTACACGGGCGCGCAGGCGGGCATCTCGACGGATGAAGTGCACACCAAGGCGAAGATCAAAGGCATCAACGCGAAGGCGCTGGAGAAGGATCTTTCGTCGGGAAAAGTGATCATCGTCGCGGGCTTCCAGGGCATCAACGACGGCGGGCAGGTGACGACGCTCGGACGTGGCGGATCGGACCTGACGGCGATCGCGCTGGCGGCGGCGATCAAGGCCGACAAATGCGAGATCTACACGGATGTTGACGGCGTTTACACGGCCGATCCGCGGATCGTGAAAGAGGCGAAGAAGCTGCAGGAAATCAGCTACGATGAAATGCTCGAACTGGCCTCGCTCGGTTCGAAGGTGATGCAGTCGCGCTCGGTGGAATTCGCCGCGAAATATAACGTGATTTTCGAAGTCCGCTCCTCTTTTAACAACAACCCAGGAACCATCGTGAAACAGGAAGTCGCCTACATGGAAAAAGTCGCCGTGCGCGGTGTCGCCGTCGACAAGGACCAGGCCAAGGTGCTGGTGAGCAACATCGCCGACAAGCCCGGCACGGCGGCCGCGGTGTTCAAGGCACTGGCGAACGCGCACATCAACGTCGACATGATCGTGCAGAACGTCGGCCGGCAAGGCGTGGCGAACCTGACCTTCACGGTGCCGCAGACGGAGAGTGCGAAGGCGTTGAAGACGCTGGAGCCGGTTTTGAAGGAAATCGGCGGCGAGGTGCGTTTCGACGAGAACATCGCGAAGCTCTCGGTGGTGGGCGTCGGTATGCGCACGCACAGCGGAGTTGCCGCGACCTTGTTCGATGCGTTGGCGGCGGTGGGGATCAACATCGAGTTGATCAGCACTTCGGAGATCAAGATCTCGATCGCGCTGGCCAAGGACAAGGCCGACGAGGCGGCGCGGGTGGCGCACGCGGCGTTCGGATTGGAGAAGCTGTAAGACTGAAGTAGCGAGCCGTGAGCGGCGGGGAGCGGGCACTGGCATTCGCTCACGCTCACTACTCGCCACTCACTCCTTGTGATGAAATTCCTCTCCACACGCGGGCAGACGCAACCGGTCCGGTTTTCCGAGGCGGTGGCGACGGGGTTGGCGCCGGACGGCGGGTTGTTCCTGCCGGAGGAGTTGCCGAGTCTCGGACGCGAGATCGGGCGTTTCGAAGGCCTGGCGTATCCGGAGCTTTGTTACGAGTTCATGCGGGTGTTCGCCACGGACATCGAGCCGGCGAAGCTGCGGGAGATTATCGCGAAATCCTACACGACGTTTTCGCATCCGGAGATCGCGCCGCTGAAGCAGCTGGGGTCGAAGCTGCACGTGCTGGAGCTCTGGCACGGGCCGACGCTCGCGTTCAAGGATTTTGCGCTGCAGGTGCTCGGCAATCTCTACGAGCAGCAGTGCGTGGTGCGGCGTGAGACGATCAACGTGCTCGGTGCGACCTCGGGCGACACCGGGGCGGCGGCGATTCACGGCCTTTTGGGCAAGCCGGGCACGGCGATTTTCATTCTTTATCCGGACGGGCGCGTGTCGCCGTTGCAGGAGCGGCAGATGGCCTGCACGGGAGCGGACAATGTTTTCGCGCTGGCGATCGATGGGACGTTCGACGACGGGCAGGCGGCGTTGAAGGAGATTTTCGCGGACCAGGCGTTTCGGACGCGGCATCGGTTGTCGGCGGTGAACTCGATCAACCTGGCGCGGGTGCTGGCGCAGTGCGTTTATTATTTGCACGCCTGGCTGAAAGTCCCGGCGGCGGATCGGGACAATGTCGAGTTCGTGGTGCCGACGGGCAACTTCGGCAACGTGCTCGCGGGCTGGTTGCTGCAGCAGATGAACGTGCCGATTCGCGGGTTCAAGGTGGCGACGAATCAGAACGATATTCTCTACCGCTTGTTCACGACGGGAGAGTATCGGGTGGGCGACGTGAAGCCGAGCCTGGCGCCGTCGATGGACATCCAGGTGGCATCGAATTTCGAACGCTTCCTGTATTTCAGCGTGGGCCGCGACGCGGCGCGGGTGCGCGAGGTGATGCGGACCTTCAAGGAAACAGGAGGTTATCGATTCGAGAACTTCGATCGCGCGACGTTTTCGGCGTCGAGGAGCACGGACGCGGAAATCCCTGGAATCATCCAGAAAGTGTATCGAGAACACGGTTACGTGATCGATCCGCACACGGCGTGTGCTTTTCAAGAGATCGATCCGGAGCGCGTGAGCGTGGTTTTATCGACGGCGAGCGCGGCGAAGTTTCCGGAGACGATTCAGGCGGCGATCGGAATCGAGCCGACGCATCCGAGTCTCGAAGAGCTGAAAAACCGCCCGGTGATGAAGCACAGCGTGCGCGCGAACGCGGACGCGATCCGCGCGTTCATCGACCAGCACGCGGTGTGAGCCGGCTTTTCGCGTCGGGGTGACTCAGGCCTCGGTCGCGGGAGCGGCCAGCCGGGCGACGATCTGGTGAGACGCGCGGAGCTGGCGGAATTCCCATTGGCCGGCGGAGGTGTCGAAACAAACGGAAAGCGGCTGAAGGGGACGTGGGCCGCTTTTGGGCCGAGAGCCTCCGATGCTGATGTAAACGAGACTCTCGTTGGGATCGTGTTCGATGCGCAACGGACCCTCGCCGACCGAGATTTGAATCTCGGCATCGCTGGCCGCAGGTGTCGCCGCATCATCGTCGGTGACAACGATGGGGCGGCTGGCGCGATTGGGATTGGGTTTGATCGGTTTGGGGCGTCGACCGCCGATGCTGATCATCAGGCGCGGATCGTCGGGCTCGGTGGAAACGACGACATCCTCGCCGCGGAGTTGAAAATTTTGGGTGAAGCCGGACGCCGCGTCGAAGGAGAGCGGCTGGCCGAGAATCGAGACGTCGATTTTGTTCATGGCGGGGGCGGTGGGTAGCGTTTGCGGAGCGCGCGATAGAGCGGTTTGACGGCGGGATTTTCGTCCAGGAGCTCGGCGCCGCTGCGGTTGAGTTCGGTGAGGGTTCCGATGGAAAGAATCTGCTCGTAGAGCTCGGCCACGGGAGCGCCGAGCTCTTTTTCCAAGGTTTCGCGATCGACGAGACGGGTGCGCCAGAAGAAAGCGATTTTTCCGAGGTGGTTGACGTTGTTGCGGACCTTGACGGCGACTTGCGGCGAAGAGAGCTGCGAGATCTCGGCGGGATCCAAGAACGTGAGCTCGGCCATGTCGGTCCACAGAGAAGCCAGTTGCGACGCCTGTCCGGCGCGCTCGGTCTGGCGGGCGGCTGCGGACGCTTCTTTGGCGGCGACGTGGGATTGCCAGGCGCTGAGTGCGGCGAGAAGCGTGGCGATCGCGCCGGCGATGGCGCCGAGGGCGTCCCAACCGATGCTCGTGGTTGTCGGGGGAGGGGCGACCGTTTCGATGGTTGGAGCCGTGGCGGGGGCGGGAGGAGCGTCGCTCGCCGCGAGTTGGCTGCCGAACGTGAAATAAAAAACCAGCACGATCATCGAGATCGCGATGCGCCAACCGGGGAATTTGGGGAGGCGGACCGGCATACGGCGGAGCGAATCGAGGAGCGGGAGGCATTTGCCGCAATGCAAATCACGGTGAGAGGCGACGCGTCAGGGAAAAGAGGATCGACAAGTGTCGCCGCGGGCATTCACTGCGCGCTCTTCGAACATGCTGAACGCTCCCGCCACGATTATCGCGATTGCGATTATTATTCGCCTCCTCCCGGGGCGCGCACGCGTGGCTTGAGCTGAACGAAAACAGCCGTTCCACTGATGCCCCGGGAAAAAGTCCCGGGGTTTTTTGTTTTCATCCCATGAGCACCCAACACGTTAAAATCTACGACACGACCCTCCGCGACGGCACACAAGGCGAGGGCATCAGCTTTTCCGTCGCGGATAAGCTGTTGATCGCGCAGAAGCTCGATCAATTTGGCGTGGATTATATCGAGGGCGGCTTTCCGGGATCGAATCCGCGGGACATCACCTTCTTTGCGGAGGCGAAAAAGCTGAAGCTGGCGCATGCGAAGATGGCGGCGTTTGGCGCGACGCGGCGGGCGAATGTGAAGGCGTCGGAAGATCCGCAGCTCCGCACGCTGTTGGACAGCGAGATGCCGGTGCTGACGATTGTCGGAAAGACCTGGCTGATGCACGTGCACGAGATCCTGCGCACGACGCCGGAGGAGAACTTGGCGATGATCGAGGACAGTGTGCGCTACCTCGTGTCGCAAGGCCGCGAGGTGATCTACGACGCGGAGCACTTCTTCGACGGCTATTTGGACAATCCCGATTACGCGCTGCGCACCTTGGAGGCGGCGCTAAAAGGCGGAGCGAGCAATCTGACGCTCTGCGAAACGAATGGCGGAAAACTCGTGCCGGAAGTGACGCGCATCGTCGGCGCGGCGGTGGAGCGATTCGGCGGGGACAAGGTGGGGGTGCATTGCCACAACGACAGCGGGCTGGGGGTGGCGGTGTCGCTGGCGGGAGTGGATGCCGGAGCGACGCTCGTGCAAGGCACGATGAACGGCTATGGCGAGCGCGTGGGGAACGCGAACTTGATCACGATCCTGCCGAATCTCGTGTTGAAGATGGGGAAGACGGCGCATTGCGCGGGGAACATGGCGCAGTTGCGCGATCTCTCGTTGTTCTTCGATGAGTTGGCGAATCTGCGGCCGGATCCGAAAGCGCCCTTTGTCGGGCAGTCGGCGTTTGCGCACAAAGGCGGGTTGCACGCGAATGCGGCGCAGAAAGTCGCGCGCAGCTACGAGCACATCGATCCGTCGTTGGTGGGAAATCGCACGCGCGTGTTGGTATCCGACATGGCAGGACGCAGCAGCCTGGCGTTGAAAGCGCGCGAGATGGGCGTGGAGCTCGACGAGAAGCGTCCGGAAATGAAAGGACTGATCGAGGAGTTGAAGGAGCGGGAATTTCGCGGCTACGAATACGAGGCGGCGGATGCGTCGTTCAAGCTGCTGGTCGCGCAGTCATTGGGGCAGCGAAAGAACTTCTTCGACGTGGTGAATTACCGGGTGATCATCGAGCGGCACGGCGAAGAGCTGTGGGCGGAGGCGACGGTGAAGTTGAAGGTGAAGGGTGAAACGGTTCACACGGTCGCGGAAGAAAGCGGGCCGGTGGGCGCGCTCGACAAGGCGCTGAGGCTGGCGCTCGCCGATGCGTTTCCGCAGCTGGGTGAGATGACGCTGCGGGATTTCAAGGTGCGGATTCTCGAAGGAAATCGCGGCGCGGCGTCGCGCACGCGGGTGTTGATCGAGAGCGGCGATGGCAAGCGGATTTGGGGAACGGTTGGCGTCAGCGACAACCTCATCGATGCGAGCTGGGAGGCGCTGCGCGAGTCGGTGGAGTTTAAATTGATGCAGGGGTAGCGGTCCGCCGTGATGCGCGGTGAGGGCACCGCGCCTCCATCGGTTGGCGATCACAGCATCGGAGCGAGGAGGCGGCTGACGTCTTCGAGAATCGTGCCGACGATGCGTCGACGGCCGGGGCGTTCGTTTTTGGGCGCGCGGCATGAGCCGAGGAGCGATTCGGCCCAGCGTTTGATCGCGCGAACATCGGGCGCCGAGTGGACGAGCACGCCGGCTTCGAAGTTCACGAAGAGACTGCGCGGATCGAAATTGGCGGAGCCGAAAAGAGCGACGCGGTCGTCGGCGATCATGGCTTTGCTGTGCATCATACCCGGGTGATAAAGCCAGACGTGGGCGCCGGCGCGGCGCAGCTCGCGGACGTAGTGGCGCCGGGCGAGGTCGGTGATCGGGTGATTGGAGCGCGCGGGCAGGATCAAGGTAACGGAGCAGCCTGCGTGGATTTTGACCTTGAGTGAACGAAGCAGGACCTCGTCGGGAAGGAAGTAAGGCGTGACGATCCAGAGATCGCGTTGCGCTTCCTGGATCATGGCGAGAATGCCCTCGTAGAGCGGATCGCCAGGGACGTCGGGGCCGCTGGCGACGACCTGCAAGTCGGCATCGCCGCGAGCGACGGCGATGTTATCCGTCGGAATTTCGGCGTGAAGCGCGTCGGCGGACTGACGGCTGGCGAAACACCAGTCGGCGATGAAGATCTCGTTGAGGAGAACGGCGGCGGGGCCCTCGATGAGGGCGCCGAAATCGTTGAAACGTTTGCGGAAGGGGCCGGGCCCCATGTATTCGCGGGCGAGATTGTGACCGCCGATCAGGGCGGTGTCGTGATCGAAGACGGCGATCTTGCGATGGTTGCGGAGATTGGCGGAGCCGCGCGGGGTAAAAGGAATGACGGGCATGAACCAAACGACCTCGCCGCCGGCGCGTTTGATGGGGTGGACGAATTCACGGCTGAGAAACATGCAGCCGATCGAGTCGAGGAGGAGGCGGACCCTCACGCCGGCGCGGGCCTGGTCGGCGAGCAGGCGCACGATCCGCCGGCCGGTGTCGTCGCGACCGAGGATGAACGTTGTGATGTGAATCGAATGCCGCGCGCCGCGGATGCCAGCTTCGAGCGCGCGAAAAGCATCCTGGCCGGTGGTGAGCAGGGTGAGGCGATTGCCGGCGACGGGCGCGGCGGCGCCGCTGGCCATGACGGTGTGAGCGACGGGTCGCGTGGCGAAAACGGACGGACTCGTGAGATCGGCGGGGAGCGCGGGCAGAAGGCGCGACTTGCGTTCCTGGATACGGCGGAGTTTGCGGCCGCCCAGCAGCAAGTAGAGTGGCACGCCCACGTAGGGCAGGAGAACGATGATGAGGAGCCAGGCGAACGTGTTGGCCGGCGCGCGTTTCTCGCTCATGAGTCGCGCGACGAGGAAAAACGCGAGCAGGAAACCGGAGATGCTGAAGATGACGGCAAGCAAGCCGCGGTCGAGGAAGTGCTCGAGCAGATCGCGGGGGAGTTCGAGCATGCGAGCCGAGGAAATTACCGGGCGAAAAGGTGGCAAGGTTGTGGTAAAAAAACCTTGCCGTTCGATACGGGAGACGAAATTTTTCGCGTTCCCTTCGTGGTAGGATACTCAAGTGGCCAACGAGGGCAGACTGTAAATCTGCTGGCTTACGCCTTCCCTGGTTCGAATCCAGGTCCTACCACCACTTTTTTTCCGCCTCGGGCGGCGCCTGTTGAAACGATGTTGATCGGAAGAACAAGCGGGCGCGGGAGGCGGTTTGGTTTAAACGAGGTAAAATCTCGTGATTCGGTCGGTTGATCGGAGCGGGCAGCGGGGGAGCGGCGCGTTGATGGGGCGTGAGTTGCAAAGAGAAGCGGTGGGGAAGAACGACCGGCGGGGCAGAACTTTCGTGTTTACGTGCGGTCGAAGCGCGCAGGCTCCACGCCATGGATACACCGCTCACGCCGCCCGAACAGCTGCCCTACGGAAAGTCGCCGCAGGACGCGAGGATTGCGGAGATGGAACGGGAAGGGTGGCGGGAGCTTGGGTTCTGGTATGATTGCGACGTGTCGGAGAAGCGCTGGTTGTTTCGCGCCGATCGAAAAGGAATTGCGGCTTTCGCGGCGGAGGTGCGGCGGTTCGCGGCGGCGGCGGAGGTGGGCGAGCATACGCATCTGGGGCCGTTTTCGAATTTGCGTTTGATCTGCGCGGAAAAGCGCGGGGTGACCTGGCGAGGAATCGCGGGGAGGAAAGAGGATTTCGAGGAATTGGCGGCGGAGTTGGAGCGACGGGCGCAAACCGGGGCGAAAGGACGGCAGGATTTGGGCGAAGGCGGGGCGGGCGTCGACAGCTACCGCCTGGTCTTGGTGGTGGAGGAGGACGGCTTCGATCCGGGCGCAGCGGATCAAAGCGGTTTGTCGCAGGGCCGCTCGAATTGAGCGGGCGGCTCGCTGGCGCTGGGATTCAACCAGCGAGCAGGTCGACAAACGACTCGAAAGGCAGGTCACCTGTCACTTCGAGACGCGGCAGTGCGAGGAGGCGGTCGCCGACGTCGCAGAGACGAGCTTCGCACGTGACGCCGAACACGTATCCACAGGCGCCGCACACCGTTTCGACGATGCGATCGTAAGCGCCGAATGGATACGCGATACTCATGATCGTTTCGCCGATCTGTTCCTCGAGAGCGGTGCGGGAGCGAAGCGCCTCGCGAGCCATTTCTTCGATGGTCAGGCCGGTGAGCATCGCGTGCGTGGCGGTGTGGGAGCCGAATTCCACGCCATCCTCATGCAAGTCGCGGATCTGGTCCCAGTTCATCAGCGGCGCGGGCGGGCCGTAGCGGGCATCCCACCGGCAGCTGCCGCCGATTTCGTCCGAGGGAAGAAAGACGATGGCGCCGAACTTGTAGCGCTGGAGGATCGGCCACGCTGTCGTGTAAAAGTCGATACAACCGTCGTCGAACGTGAGCGCGATCCGCTTGCCGGGAAGCGGTCGCTTGGCTTCGCGGGCGGCGCGCCACTCCTCGAACGTGGCGCTGCGGTATCCGGCCGCAGCCAGGTGAGCGATCTGCTCCTCGAAACGCGCGGGATCGAGCCGATAACGCGCGAGGGCGTCGGGCCCCTCGTCGGCGATTCGGTGATACATCAGAATCGGCAGCCGGGCGGTATGGGCCGTGGGGACGACGGAAGGCGCCGGCGGGGGCGAGCTCTTCCAAATCACTTGGCGGGCAACGTGGTCGGGAAGCTCGGTGGAGAGTGGGACGGCGATGCGACGCGGAGGCGTGAGCACGAGGTTGCCGAGCCAGGGTTGGCGGCGCCGGAACGATTGGATCCGGTAGAGCGGCGTGGAAAGTTCGCGGACGAGATGCAGGTCGGGGTGGGCGGAGAACACCTCTCCGATCGTTTTGGCACCGAAAGGAAGATCCCAATCGAAGCCCGGTTGCGTGGGGTCCTCGGCGTGGACGTTGCCGTGCGCGAGAATGACGTGGCCGCCTGGTTCGAGACTGTGGGCGAGTTTGGCGGCGACGACTTCGAGGTTGGCGCGAGTTCCGGCGAAGTAGAGAACCTCGCTGCACACGATCAAGTCGAAGGTGCCCGCGGGAAGCGGGTCGTAAACGAGATCAAGTTGTTGAAAGGAAACGTGGGCGAAGGCGGAGCAGCGTTCGCGTGTGCGCTGCACGGCGGTAGCGGCCACGTCGGTCGCGATGAGTTCGCGGACGCGCGGGGCGAGTTGAACGGTGAAATGGCCTTCGGCGCAGGCGAGCTCGAGGGCGCGACGAGGTTTCGAAGACGGGAGCAGCTCGAGGGTCTGGCGGTATTTCGTTTGCTCGTAGTCCGACGTGTAATCCCAGGGGTCGCGACAGTTCGCAAAAAGTTGGTCGAAATACTTGGGGTCGGTCGGAGGGAGAGGTTTGGCGGGGCGGGGAGGCGGAGCGACGCGTTGAGGGGAACGCAGCAACAGTTCGGGACTGTAAAGAAGGGTGCTGGCGGTTGCGGCGGGTGGCGCGACCACGGAAACGCCCTGCGTGGACGCGAGTCGTAGTGCTTCGCTGGTGACGCCGCGGGGCAGCAATGCACGACGCGATCCACTCGATCCGCAAGGCGTCGACGGATACCGCGGCAAAAGGGCGAGACGGGAAGGCGGGAGGATTGGCGGGGTCGGGGCAGGCTGGGCGGGGATGCCGTTGACGTGGATGCGAGAACGGCGAAGCACGCGCGCATCGGCGAGGAGCTGGCGCAGTGTGCGGCGGGTGGGGATCGGGCGTTGCAGCAGCGCCTCGCGCACGCAAACGCGGCAGAGCTCCAAACCTGCCTCGGTGGTGAGGACTGCGCGGATTGTATCCGAAGAAAGGATGCGGCGCGGAACGATCGCGCGGGTGCGACACAAGGGCAAATCCGCGACGGTCAGGACGAGATCGATGCGAGGTTGGACCGGGCGTGTGGCGGGCACAGGATCGAGCAGGTCGATCGGGAGCCACTCGGAGTCGGGGCTTTTGAGATGACGCGGATCGTGGCGGCGCTCGATCGTGTCGGCCGCATAGAACGCATCACCCGCGGGGTGGGGAAGTCCCCAAGCTTCCTGGATAAACAGAGACCAGCCGATATGGTCGTGGAGTGCGTCGGCGGGACGCGTGTCGCCCGGAATGTCGCGCGCGAGAAGATGGGCGCCGCGATAAACGGAGCAGCCGGAGCTTTCGCGGCGAACGGTGAGCGACGGGTAGAGCGTGCGAGCGAAGAAACGGCCGAGAATGGTCCAGGCGAACTCAGCGGCGACGGCGTCGGCGAGGATGTCGGCGGGAACGAGGCCGTCGCAGACGGGAAGTTCGAGTTCGCCCAGCGGTTGTCCCTCGAGTTCGACGGCGCAATGCAACCGATCGACGGGGACCGGAAGGGTGAGATCGGGGAAGGTGCGCGTGACCTCGAGAGTGATGGCGTGGGTGTGGCCGGCGGTGAAAGGACGCGACGTTTTGGCGGAGCGAACGGTGTGGCGTTCGAGTTGAACCAGGATGCTGCGACCGAGTCCTCGTTGGCCGGTGTGAGTTTCGAGGGCAGCGAGGAAAGATTGCAGGCGGGGAAGTGTTTGCGAGTGGAGGTGCCAACAGTCGCCCGGCGGGCAGGCGGTGGGGAGCCGCATCGCGTCGAACAAGGTGGATGCGGCGCCATCGACCTCGAGGCTGGCGAGCGATTCGCGGGAAAGAGCATCGAGAAGCGGGACAGCGTCCTGTCCGGCTCCGAGCACGAGCCCGGCCTGCCAAAGCAAACTGTAGAGACGGGCGTCGGGGAGGATTTTTGCGGACAATCCGGCGGCATACGCGGGGAGCGGGCGAGGCACGCGAGGGTCGCGCTCGAAGGCGCGCGCGATCACCTTGAGCGAGTCGCGCAACATTTGATGGCCGTCCATCGACGCAGAACTTGGGCGGGCGAGGTAGATGGCAAGGACCTCGGGATGCAGCGCAAAGCGTGCGCCGGCGCGGGCAATGCGTTGCCAAACGTCCCAGTCCTCGCAGGTGCGCAGGGTGACATCGAAGCCGCCGACTTCGAGCACGGCACTGCGGCGAACGATGCAGGCGTGAATCGCAAAGGCGCAGGTGCGCGCGAAGACGGGGAAGAGATCTTCGTCGGTCGGGCCGATTTGTTCGATGAGCGTTTCGCCGGCCGGCGAGACACGACGCCAGCCGCAGTGCACGGCGTCGAGAAGAGGGCGGGCGGCGAGAATCGACGTCAGGGCCGCAAGATGTCCGGGGAGAATCCAATCGTCGGCATCGAGGAAAAGGATCCAGTCGAAGCGGGCGAGTTCGAGTCCGCAATTGCGCGCAGGGCTCACGCCATTGGTTACGTTGCGAGCGACGCGAATACGTGGATCTTGCGCGGCCAGTTCGGCGGCGATGCGAAGCGTGTCGTCGGTCGAACCGTTTTCGACGATGACGATCTCCCAACGCGTGTGCGTCTGGGTCTGCACGGACGCGACGGTCCCGGCGAGGGTGGCGGCCGCGTTGTGCGCGGGAATTATAATACTGACGGAGAGAGCCATCGGACGACGAATGCCACGACGGGGGCGGGCACGCGGACAAGTTGCCAGTGGATGAGAAACGGCATGAGGAGGAGCGCGGCGGTGGCGGATGCGAGATAGGTCCACGACTCGAGGCGGTGGACGCGGTCGCGTCGGATGGATCTGACGCCGACCACGAACAGGACCACGGCGGCCATGGCGGTGACGAGCGGGATGAGCCGCAGCCAGGCGATCGAGCGAGGTTCGCCGAAAGCGACGGAAAGAAATTCCAGGTCGCGCAACACCCAAGCGAGTCCGCCGGTCATCAGGACAATGGTGGCGGGAAGAAGCATCGCGGTGAGCCGTTGAAGGTGCATGGCGCGACCGCAGTTTGCGCCGCGGTAGCCGAGCCAGCGGCCCATGCGCCACGTGCCGACGAGACCTCCGAGGGCGGTGAGGGCGATGAGGGTGGCGCCGATGGGAACATGGCGCCGATAGTCGTCCCAGAAGTCGATGCGATGATACGACATGAACTGCACCGAGCCGAGGATGCGTTGACCGCGGCCCTTGTCGTCGACCTGAAATCGAACGCGTTCGGTCGAGTTTTCCCGTTCGTAAAGCAGCGGTTCGATCGGGTGCCAGCGTGTGCCCTGCGGTTGGAAGAGAAGACTGCCGTCGCCCGTCGTTTCCACGACGATCTCGTTGGCGAGACCGGCGAGGACGAAGATCTTGTCGAGGGAGAAATGCGAGTATTGATCGCAGCGATACGCGCCGGCGAGCTGGGCAGCGGCCGGCGAAGATGGGGCGGGCGGCGCGTTGGCTGGCGTGGCGGGTTGCGGCGGCGGAGCGAAGCGATCGACGATTTTGCGCAAGAGATCGTCTTCAAGCGCTCCGATGAGATCGAAGCGGTTCGCGGCGATGCAGAGACCGAGGTCGGCTTCCGGAATGAGAACGAAGACGGCGGTGAAACCCGGGAGCATGCCGCCATGCACGAGCGCGCGCCGGCCCTGATGAACGAACTCGTAGAAACCGTAACCGGTGCCGGGAAACGACGGATGATGGGTGAAGCGTTTGGTTCCCATCCACGTGATCGATTGCGGGCTGAGCAAGGTGCTCGTGCCGGAGCGGAAGCCCTGAAGGAGTTCTCCGATGAGCGGCGCCAGATCGGCGACGGGGGCGGTGACGCCCGAGGCGGGGTTGGCGTGGGGATAAACGATCGGCGTGGGGCGGAAGCGGCCCTGGCGATCGTATTCGTAGCCGGTCGCGCGGTCGCGAGAGTAGAATTTTCGGTGTGGGCTGAACGTGGTGCGCGTCATGCCCAACGGCTGGAAAATGTGTTGCTCGGCGTAGTCGGAGAAAGGCAGGCGGGCGACGTGCTCGACGATGTAGCCGGCGAGCGTGATCCCGACGTCGCTGTAAACATAAACTTCGCCCGGAGGGAGCGTGCGCGCCGGAAGACGCGATACCATGGCGGAAAGCGGAAGCACCTTTTCGGGCACCCGGGCCGCGCCGCCGACCAGCCAGCGGGCGTCGAAGCCATCGGTGTGGGTGAGCAGGTGGTGGAGCGTGATGGGGGCGTCGAAGCGGTCGTCGATCGACGACTCATCGAGGTAGGTCCGAATGTCGGTGTGGAGGTCGACCGCGCCGGTTTCGGCAAGTTGAAGCACGGCGATGCTCGTGATCAGCTTGGAAATCGAGCCCAGCGGAAAGACGGTTTGCTCGGGATCGACGGGCGAACGGCGTTGGAGGTCGGCGAATCCGTAGCCGGCGGTGAAGGCGATACCATCGCTGCGAACCAGCACGGCGGCGACGCCGGGAACGTTATGCTCCTCCATCATCTGTGTGATCTCGCGATCGAAGAACGCACGATCCGTCTCGGCGACGTCGAAGCCGTTGCCGAACAGGGAGAGGAACGGTGTTGCGAGCACTCCTGAAAACCAAGAGAGCCGGCGCGAGAGAACGGATGGGCTGGCTTTCATGAGGGAGAGGAAACCGAGGCGGTTGCCGGAGCGGTTGTGGTCGTCGTGACGTCCCACTGGCAGACCGGCGCGATCACGCCGCGATGAGCGGGAGCGCCGTCGACGAAAAATGGATACGCGTGCCAGTGGTGGTCGTAAGCGTGGTCCCAATCGCGATCGAAGATGCCGGCGTTGGCGAAGTAGCGGCCGGCGGCAAGTTCGAGACGGGGAATGGTGAAGCGGATGGTGCCGGCGGAAGAAAGGCGTTCGGTGGAAAGGCGGGCGGCCTCGGTGTTGGTGTCGACGCAAACTCGTCCGTCCTCGGTTGTGATTGAAACCACGAAGATCGGCGTGAGCGCGGCGCTGCTTCCGCGATAGGCGATCTCGACGGAGAATGCGGCGCCGGAGCGCACCGTGGAGCCGGGGAGCAGGTGCACGGCGGTGATTTCCATTTCGCGCGAACCCACGCGCCTGCCGCGAAATCCGCCGGGCTCGCGTCCGCGGGCCGGGGAGGTGGGCGGCGAGAGCTCCATGGTGCGTTGATGCATCTCGGCCTCGTAGGTGGAGGTGACCACGTCCGGAGAATCGAACGCGGCGATTGCGCCATCGCGCAGCCAGAGCACGCGATCGCAGGTGTCGCGAACGTCGCCCATGCCGTGGGAAACGAGCACGATGGCGCAACCGCGGGCGCGAAGTTCGGCGATGCGTGAACGGCAGCGGGCTTGAAAGGCGAGATCGCCGACCGCGAGGAATTCGTCGACGAGCAGCACCTCGGGGTCGGTGTGGACGGCCACGGCGAAAGCCAGTCGCATGCGCATGCCGGTGCTGTAGGTGCGGACCGGATCGTCGAGAAACTCGGCCAATTCCGCGAAAGCCACGATGTCGTGAAGACGTGAATACACCTCCCGGCGGGTGAGCCCGGCGGTGACTCCGGCGAGGATGGCATTTTCGCGTCCAGTGAGATCGTCCGCGAAGCCGCCGCCCAATTCCAGCAGCGCCCCGATGCGGCCGCGGACAGACAGCCGGCCCTCGGTCGGTTGAATGACACCGGCAAGAAGATTGAGGAGCGTGGATTTGCCCGCGCCGTTGCGTCCGATCACGCCGAGCATCTCCCCGGCGCGCACCGAAAACGAAATGTCGCGCAGAGCCCAGAAAGGCGGGCACGGCGCTTGACGCCAGCCTCGCAAGAAACTCCGCCAGGTCAGCGGTGCGGACGCGGAGCGGTGCGCGAAGCGTTTCCCGAGGGCGGAAACCTCGATCAGAACGGGCGAGCTCACAGTTCCTCCACGAAGCGCCGGCTTTGGTGCACGAAAATCCGATGTCCCAGGATAAGCAATACAGCGGAAGCGCACGCGAGGATCCCGAGCCGGGTCGGATCGGGCCACTCGCCGCGAAGCAGAATCGTGCGCCAGCCCTCAAGCAGCGGGACGATCGGATTGATCTCGAGCCAGCGTCCCACCTCCGTCGGAAGAGATTCGATGCGGTAGAAAACCGGCGTGAGATACATCGCGAGTTGAAGGACGACCCCGATGAAATGCTGCGTGTCGCGCACGCGGACATTGAGGGCGGCGAGAGGGAGCGCGAACGCCGTGATGAGCACGAACTGGATGGCGATCAGCAGCGGAAGGCCCAGCCAAGCAGGCGTGGGACGGATGTCTTGTATCCAGAGCAGTGTGACGAGGATCGGCAGCGCGAGGGAGAAATGGAAGAGGCGCACGGCGACAGCCACGAGCGGAAGAAGCGAAAGGGGAAAACGCGGCTGGCGCAGCAGCGCGCGACTGCTGGTGATGAGCGAAGTGCTTTGGGCGAGGGAGGTTTGAAACCAGCCCCACACGAGGACGCCGATGAAGACATACGATGCGTAGTTTTCGACGGTGCCGCCCAGCACGCCGCGAAAGATCAGGACGAAGACGCAGACCTGGATCAGCGGGTGCAGCAGCGCCCAGCCGAAGCCGAGAGCCGAGCGCTTGTAGAGCAGTTTCAAGTCCCGGCTTACCAACACGGCAAGGACGTCGAGCCCGTGTTGAAACGAACGCCGGCGCTCGAGCAGCAAGGCAGTGCGAGGTGCGCTCATGAACGGATTTCGAGAGCCGGCCGGATGCCACTCACCGGGCCCGGGGTTGTGACGATGCGGGACGATGCGCGACGGTGCCGGGCGGCGAGGCGCTTGGCGCGCCAAAGGGCCCAGGGCCCGAGGAGGGTGCCGATCATCTCCAGGCAGAGAAGGCGCAGCGGGTATTCCGTGCGGCCGCGGAGGCGGTCGATGGCACGGTGGAAGAACGCGAGCGGAAGCTCGGCAAAAATCCGGACGAGCGCCCGACCATCGCGGTAGTCCGAAAACGTGCGAAGATGATAAGCGACGTGGCCTTTGCTGTAAGCGAAGAGCTGGCGCCGGAGCTCGCGCATCTCGATTCGATGGTGATGCCAGGCGACGGCGGTGGGTTCGTAGGCGATGGTGTATCCCGCGTGCAGGACGTCGTAGAAGAGCTTGGTGTCTTCGCCGACACCGGTAGGCACGCCGGCTCCGAGGGTGGGATCGAATTGCGCAATGTCGTTGAATACCTCGCGTCGAAACGCGGCGTTGCCGGATCCGCCGATCTTCCACGTCGCCACCGCCCGCCGGCGTGGGCGGTGAAACCAAGCGCGGTCGAAATCGAAAGGAAAGAATCCGCGACCGAATCCACCGTAAGCCTCCAGCAGGCGCTCGGCCTCGGTTTCGAGACGTGCGGGCAGCGTGTTTCCGGTCACCACCATCACATCGTCCCGCGCGAGCGGAGCGAGGAGACGCTCGAGCCAGTCGGGAGAAACGTGCATGTCGTCGTCGACCATGGCGATGAACTCGCCGCGAGCGGCAGCGACACCGGCGTTGCGCGCGGCGGAGGAGCCGGGCTGAGCTTCGAGAACGAGCTCGACTCCGGGGAACTCAAGGACGACGGGAGCGGCGACGTTCAAGTGAGGCCGGTTGTCGACCACGACGATTTGCAGGGGACGCGACGTGCGCAGCGTTCGCAGCGAAGCGAGGCAGCGGCGCAGTTGTTCCGGCCGGTTGCACGTGGTGACGATGATGGTCGCGCTGCGCGATGCGGACAGCGGTTGATCGACCGCTGGCGGTGCGAATGTTTCGCGAGCACGATCCAGAAAGGCGAAATAAGCGGCAGACGAGTCGCGGTGATGAAGGTCGAGCAGTCGATACCACAGCATGTGCGCGATCTCGTCGGCGAGACGTTGCGCGGAGAGCGTTTTGCCGAAGGACGGGATGCGAACGGAGTCGAGCGGACGGCCGCGACAAGTGACAAGCACGTCGACGGAAGCGACGTTGGCGGCCTCGGCGAGATCGGTCAGGGGCTCGGAGATTTCGATCGAGATGAGGCGGCGTTCGGAACGCGCGGGTGCGTCAGAGAGGGGAGCGGCGGTATAAGGAGAATCGGGACGTTGTTTCTCGTCGGGAACGATGCGGGCGCGCGCTTTGCGGTAAGCGCCCGCGGCGGCCAGATAGCCTTTGATTTCCGCCCAGACGAAGCGAAGTGGAACCAGGGGCGGGCGGAAGCTGGAGCGTTTCAGGCGTTGCCACGCCCATTCGCGCCACCACCAGCGGCGAAGCCGGCGAATGGCGGATCGATCGCTGGGGAAGTTGAGTGCTTCGCGATCGAACAAGCAGCGAGTGGCGTGCCCATACGAATAGAGCAAGCGCTCGAGCTCCGCCGTGGTGCGGCGGTGGCGATGACGAACGATCGCGGCAGGTTCGTAGATGCAGAGGCATCCCGCGCGAAGCACGCGGAAGAACATGTCGTGATCGCCCCCGCCGAGTGAAGGAGTGCCGACATCGAGTGCGGGGTCGAACCATCCTACCCGCGCGAGCACATCGCGGCGGATGGCCATATTGGCTCCGGCGCCGAGCTGGCCGGCGCCGACCAGTGTCCACGGAAGCGGGCGATCGGGCCAGGCCTGGAGATAGATTCGGCGGCAGCCGCGGCCGAATCCGCCGTAGTTTTCGAAAAAGATTTGGGCGTCGGTTTCCTGTTCGAGCGGTTCCGCGAGGCCGGTGACGAGTGCGATGTTGCGATCGGCGGCGAACGTGTGCGCGAGTGCGCCGACCCAGCCGGGATCGACGACGACGTCATCGTCGGTGAAGGCGACAATCTCTCCCGTCGATTCGGCGATCCCGCGATTGCGCGCGTGGTCGAGTCCGGGAACGAGTTCGCGGACGTAACGGGCAAAAGGAAAGCGGTCGCGGACCAGCTGCTCGGTGGCATTGGTCGACGGGGCGTTGTCGACAATCAGGATCTCGAACGGCGTCGGATCCAAGGCGGACAACGAGAGCAGGCAGCGTGCGAGATCTTCGGGCCGATCGCGGGTGCAAACGATCACGGACAGCCGGGGCGCATCGGTCGCGAGCGCCGCGCGAGGAGAAGAAGCGGCGGTTGCCGTAATACGATCGCGGATACCGGTGGTGAGCAGCGCGCGACGAACGGCTTCGCGGGGCAACGCGTGGGGATGCGTGCGGATGAGCGCGTCGAAAACATCGATGGTGCGAACGGTTCCGGCGCGGGCGGAAACCTCCATGATGCCGAGGGGGATTCCGGACCAGCACGCGAGGACGCGGGCGCGACGATGGGGCGGACGCAGCGGAATCTCGTGAGGAGGATCCGCGGCGAAGTCGATCGAGAGCGGGGTGAGCGGAACGGGCATGGGTGTTCGCGCGGGGGGTGGTTGGCGCGCTGCCGCGGAACGTCGGAGCGCTGATCAAGACATCGACGCCGCCAGCTGACGGCTCGGTCGCCGGTGCGTTGGACCAGCGGAGAACGATGGGGCGGGAGTCTAAACTTAATAGGCGATCGCGCGGCCCAATTTGGGCGCTTTGGTTCGCGACCGATTACCTGGGCGGATTGCGTCGGCGAGCCGTCGCTCCTGGAGCACGTTGAACCACGTGTCGCGCGCGACCGGTGGCGATGGCAAGGCGCAAAATTCCGGATCCGCCGGCTGTTTGGGAGGAGGGGTGGGGTGACGCCGGAGGCGCCCGCCGGTGCAGAGGTGAAAAATCGAGCCGAGCGTGACCCAGTAGTAGTGAGGATTCAGATACGCGATGGGGTCAGCGCGGAAGGTGCGCCCGATAAATCGCAAGGTGCTGCAGTAGTCGCCCCAACTGTAGCATTTGCGCGCGAGGTAGGAGTAGAAGCGTTCGGACGACCAAGCGAGAACGGCGTGGTCGAGGTGCGGGTTACGGGCAAGGGCCCGGCGCATCACCGCCTCGTAGGAGGCGGCCATGCTAAGACTGTTCTGACTCATGCCGCACGGCGACTGGCGATAGCTCACGTGATACGCCGGGACGCACGCGACCTGGAACTTTTCCGCGATGCGCAGATGAAGGTCCCAATCTTCACAGCCTTGGGCGCCGTTTTGTTCGGCGCGCGTGAGGTAGAGCCCCACCTTTTCCAATGCGGAAGCGCGAAAGAGCGGGACGCTGGCGTTTCCGATCAGATTGCCGGCGAGCATCGCCGTGCCGAGATCGCCTTCGAGCCGTCGCGGTGGCGCCCAGGTGAGCACTTGTCCGTCGGCGTCGATCAGTCGCGACCAGCAATAGCTCAAACCTGCCGCGGAGCCTCGGTGCTCGAGTCTCGCGACCTGGGCTTCGATCTTGCGCGGGGACCATTCGTCGTCCGAGTCCAGAGGAGCGATGTAGCGGCCGCGGGCGGCGAGAATGCCGGCGTTGCGGGCGGCGCCGACTCCGGCGTTGGGCTGTCGAAGCAGGCGGACGCGTGCATCGTAGCCAGCGATCTGCTCGACGACGACGCTCGTTTCGTCGGTGGAACCATCGTCGACGACGATCACTTCGATCCGCCGATACGTCTGCGCAAGCGCCGATCGCAGCGTCTGGCGAATGCCGCTGGCTGCGTTGAACGCGGGCACGATGACCGAAACCAGTGCAGGTTTGGCATTCATGAACGGTGGGCGGATCGAAACGCGCGAAGGGCGAGAAACAGAGATTCGGGCGGGCAGGCCGGCGCATGCGCGTGCGCCGCATCGCTAGTATCGAATGGTAAGTTCCACGCCCCACTGAGTTCCTGCCACCGCGTAATTTTGATCGGTTGAGCGGTTGTCGTGGCGCTGGTAAGTTAGCGCAAGGCCGGCCCGCGAACGGATGGTGGTGGCGAGCCTCAACTGATAGGCTTCGCCCCGGTCTTCACGCACGGTGATGTCGGCTGTCGCGCGGTCGTAGGAGCGGGTTCGACGATACCAAGCGGCGGTCAGATAGAACTGCTGGAGGAGCCGCTGGGTGAGGCTAAGCCGCGTGGTGGTTAGGTGGCTGAGTTGATTTTGAAAATAGGAGGGTGTGACCTCGCGATCGATGACCGCACTGATCGCGGTTGTTTCCAGAAGATTGTAAGTCGCTTTGGCGCCGTAAACCGGGGAGGCGACGTCGCGGGACGAGGGGCCGGACAGCTGGCGCGTTTCAAGTCCACCTCCGCCCTCCAAGCGAAGCTTTTGGCTCAGCTGCCAGTTCAGTCCGACGCGATATTGTTGATAAGTCATGTGAGTGTCGTCCTCGAGGTCGACATAGCCGAAGGCGAAATCGCCTGAGCCGGTAAACGCGCTGGAGAACGTGCGGGCGAGCCGGCCACCGATCAGCCATTCGTTGTGGCCGATGAAGGACTCGATATCCCGGATGTTTTGCCGCAGTTCGAGCGAGAGCGTGTCCCGGTCGGTCAACGCGCGGGTCGCTTCGACGATCGAAAGATTATATTGAACGAGCGTCTGCTGGCCCGTCTCGACGAGCGGGATCTCGGTGCGCCGGTAGCGGTGACTCAGGTCGAAGCTCCAGTTGACGGTATGAAGTTTCGACTGGAGGACCGCGTCGTGGAGCAGCGTGTTGTCCAACGCGTTTTCCGAGTAGAAAGTCCAAGTGGGCGTATAGCGGAGGCGAAGCCGATCATCGAGACTCCAATGCAGCGTGACGGCCGCCAACTGCATGGACGTGCTGGTCTCGACTCCGGGCGACACGAGAATGCCATCGAGATCGACGTAGCGATACGTGAACGTCGGGCGGGTGGACTGGAAAACGCGTTGGAGCGGGGCCGTGACTTCGGGGGCGAGGGAAGTTGATTCGGGGCCGGAAAACGAGGGCGTCAGTGGAAAGTCCGAGTCTTGTGCGCGTGTGTTCGCGATGACGGCGAGCACGCCAGAGAATATAGCGGCGTGCAGGCGCAATGCGTGCGCAGTCCGGGCGCGGAGCGGGGGATTCGATAATGGGGAGTTCAAGCGGGAAGCTGGCGGAGCTGCTTGGACCGCGAGTGCGCAGGGACGTTCTCCTGCAGGGCAGTGCGGTAGACGGAATTCGTGAGGCGGGCGGCATCATGCCAGCTCCAGCTCTGTGCGGCGCGACGATTGAATTCGCCCATCTGCGAGAGCTGATCGTGGGCGCGGACAGCGTGTGCGAGAGCGGTCTTCAATCC
This sequence comes from Verrucomicrobiota bacterium, assembly GCA_023426435.1. Taxonomy (GTDB): domain Bacteria; phylum Verrucomicrobiota; class Verrucomicrobiia; order Opitutales; family Opitutaceae; genus Opitutus. The sequence continues at coordinate 51,847 of JAFAAS010000046.1, forward strand.
ATCCGGGTCTGCGGGATCGTAGAGGAAGCCGCCTCGAGGATCGAGCGTGTCGGCGATCGCTCCGAGTCGGGGGGCGATGCAGGCCTTTCCGAAGGACATCGCGAGGATCAATGCGCCTGAGGTGAGCGCCTTGGTATAGGGGAAGACGACGACGTCGGCGGCGTTCAGGTAGTTTTGAACCGCCTCATCCGGGACGAAGCGATTGTGGAACAGGATCTGTGACGAGCCGCCGATCGCGCTTTCGATCTCACGGGAAAGGGACGCGTGGAGCGCTTCACCGGCGATCACGAGACGCGCGGATGGACAAGCCAGCGATCGGAATGCGCGCACGAGTTGCACCACTCCTTTGTAGGGCCGGACGTTGCCAAAGAAAGCGAACGTAAGAGCGTCCCTGGTGAGATCGAGCTGGGATCGGGCGGCGTGGCGTGAAATCCGATTCGGATAGCAGCCGATGAAGTTGGCGTGAGGCACGATGAAGGTTCGATCTCGCCGCCGCACGCCCCACTGCTCCTCCATGGTGGTTTGCGCAGCGGCACTGTGCACGATCACGGCGTCGGCCAGCAGGTGGAACTGGCGAGCCACGAACCGCTCCGCGCGAGGGTAGGCTGTTTCATGGTGAGAGATGTCGTGAACCGTCCACACGATGCGGGTGCCGATGCGCTGCATCCAACGGAGGCGGAAATAGAACACTACGAGCTGCATCAGCTCGCGGGGGCGCCAGGAAAAGGCGGGCACCGCGTGAAGATGGAGGATAGCGGGAGGCTGGCCGCTCCGTCGCGCGTGTCGCGCGATCGCTTTCAGCCGGCTCTCACCTTGCACGTGAACTTGAAAATCGCCGAGGTGCCGCGCGAGCTGGTCGTGATACGGGTTGGTGGGCCAGCGCGGAACGAAGTGGGCGGTGAGCGCGGGAGAGGTCATCGTTGCGAAAGTAGCACCTTCAGATTGCGGGCGATCGGTCGACCAGCTCGTGAGGCAACCCCGAGTTTTGGGAAACGGAACGAGCGACGGTCGAGGCGCTGTGATGCAAGCCGTAGTGAAGCACGGCGGTGACTTTCGGCCCGATGGCCGGCCAGGACCACTCGGCGTTGAAGCGCGCCCAAGCGGCGTTGACCATCCGCGTGGCGAGCGCGCGATCCGAAATCACGCGAAGGCACGATGCCGCGAACGCCTTCGGGGTGTCGGCGAGAAGCACTTCCTCGCCGTCCTCGACGTCATAGCCGAATGCGCCCAGTCGCGTGGACACGACCGGGCAGCGCCGGCTGAATGCCTCGGCGATTTTGATCCGTGTGCCTGCGCCCATACGCAGCGGCACGATCATACACGACCAGCTCGCCACCTCCTCGGCGGGATCGGCCACCCATCCGAGCCGGTCAATGTTGGCGTTTGGCGCGATGGCAATGCGCTCGCTGCCAACGCCCACGAGACGCAGTCGAGCGTCGGGGTGGATCGATTGGATGCGCGGCCAGACCTTTTCGATAAACCAGCGGACGCCGTCTTCGTTCGGCGCGTATTCGAGCTTACCAATGAAACCGATACGGGGCGGCGTGGCGGGATGCATTTCGGGCGCGTTCGCCGGGGGCTCGAATCCGTTTGGGATAACATGCACGCGTTCGCCGCCGCCAAGGTAGGCCTTGTCTCGGTCGGAGCACACGCAGATGGCGGTGAAGCGCTGACGCAGCACTTTCTCCCGCCGTCGCCACAGGACTTTGTGGCGCAGTGCCATCATCGCGTTCCAAGGCGATCGCGTGGAGCGGAGGGCGGAATGGTAGAACAGGCTGGGAACGTCGTCGATATCGAGGATCGTCTTCTTCCAAACGCGGAGTCCGATGCTGTTCGGGATGCGGATGCCGTGGAACCAGATCAGATCGTGTTCCGCCGCGAGTTCCTCGAACCGGCGAGCAGCCGACTCGGGCAGAGTGGCGTGATGCGTCCCGGCGAAGTAGGGATCGAACTCGTGTCCGATGCGCTCGCGCCAGCCGCGGATGGGGCGGCGCTCGAATTCGAAAATCCCGCGCACGTCGAATTCATTGCCGGTGCGGGTGGCGGCCCCGGCTTCGACCGGTGCGAGCGGGAAAAGAGCGACGCGGACATCGGCACGGGATTGCAACAGTCGCGCGAGATGCAACGAGCGCAGCTGGCCGCCATAACTGCGGCCGTCGAGCCAGTGACTGGTGCAATACAGAATCTTTGGCGGAGACGTCGTCATCGTGAAGTGGAATGGAAGCTCGAGCGCGGGACGTTCAGGCGCCGCACTTGATGGGCGCGAGCACCGGGTGGACGCCGGCGCTCTTGAGCCAGCGGCGGAAGAGGTCGGGCGTGTGTCGCGGGATCGATCGAGCGCCTGGCAGGCGCGAGCGCAAATAGGCGCGGGCGGCCCAAGAGCCCTTCAAGAGGCGGGCGAGAACGTAACGGCGGCGCGCGATCGCGTGAGGACAATTGCGCAAGCCGGGGAAAAACTCCCGCAGCGTTCGGGCGGCCGGAGACCAGGAGGTTTGCAGCGCGCGTGCGACGTTGCGGGGTAGGTGAGCCGCAGACGTGGCAATCGCGTGTTCGATCATTTCCTCGATTTTTTTTCGGTGATCATCGGATCCGAGACGCGCGGCTGCCGTCGCTTGTTCGCCATAGACCCGCCAGCCGCCCCAGGTGTCCGGGACATGCACGGTGTTGGCCCGCAGCGTAGCGCGCATGGTCCAGTTGAAGTCACCCACGGAGCCCCAACGCGTTTCGAATCCGCCGACCTGCCAGAAGAGCGAGCGACGGACGAGAAGTTGCGTGAGCGAGGTATAAACCGTATCGCCCAGCAAGTGGAGCAAGCCGTCGAACGGAGCGAGCCGCACGTGTTCGCGATCGAGCAAGATGCCGGAGCTGCGGGCGAACACGGAGTAGTTGCGCCACCAATCGCCGGGCTGCGGCAGGCCCTGCTCGTCGATGCAGCGCAAGGGACAGTGTGCGATGGCGCAATCGGGACGTCGATCGAGGGCACCAATCATTCTCCGCAGAAAATCGGGCGGCATGGTGTCGTCGCCAGGCGCGAGGCATACGAACTCTCCCGTCGCGTGCGCGATGCAGCGGTTGAAGTTGGAATAGATTCCGTCGCGGCAAGCCTGGGTGAGTTTCACGCGTCGATCGATTTGTGCGAGGCGGGCGAGCGTCTCATAGGTGCCGTCGGTCGAATAGCTGTCCACCGCGATCAACTCCCAATCCGTATGACTCTGCGCGAAGAAGCTGCGCACGCGTTCGTCGAGAAAGCGGCGGCTGTTCAGCGTGGGCATGCAAATGCTGACGCGCGGCATAGGAAGCGGAAGGGGATCTGACGCGGCGGGAGGGCCGCCGGTTCAGGGCGTTACCCGGATGTTGTCGAGGAGCAGATCGAGATTCGCGCTCGTCGGCGAAATATCGCGGAACGTGAGTGTCGTCGTGGTGCTATCTGCGACAAACTGGTAGCTGGCGGAAGTCCACCGCGTCGCGCCGCCACCCAGACCGAAGATCGAAATCGTCTGCGCGAGCCGTTCGGTGTTGCCCTGGGCCATCACGCGGAGCCGTTGCTCGTGGGTGTTGTAAGCCAGCACGCCGACATCGAAGGCGACGGTGTAGGTCTGCCCCACCACGGTGTTGAAGGTCTGCGTGAGTTCGCCGTTGGGTGCGGCTTGGCCCGAGTTGAAAGCCAAGACATGGGCGCCTTCGGTTGGAAGATACGGCGCCGAATTCATGAGCGCCTGATGGCCGGTTGCCGTCCAACCGAAGTAACCGGATTCGAAACCGCCATTGGTGAACGATTCGCCATCGGGTGGGGCCAGGTAAACGGCGTGCGCGGAACGGTCGGCTGTCATGGAAACGCTGATACTGCGCGCGTAGCTATAGTCCTCGCCGTTCAATTGCCATTTGTAGAACACGGCGTGGTCGCCGGTTGGCGCGGCGGTGAGCGTGATGGTTGCGCCGTGATTGTAGCTGCGCGTGAAGGAGGTGGTGCCGCCAGCTAAACCGGCGCGATCTGCGACATCGATTTCCACCTCCGCGGCGATGTCAGGTGAAGAGGTCACTTCGAGTGTGCGCGGCGGCGGTGCGGTGATGCGGATGTGATCGAGGAGCAAATCGAGATTCGCTGTGGTCGGGGAAACATCCCGAAACGTGACCGTGCTGGTTTCGCTGTCTGCGATGAAGCTCATGGTGACCGGCGTCCACCGCGTTGCTCCACCGCCGAGCCCGGTCACTGACGAGGTTTGTGAGAGCAAGGAAGTCAGTCCCGAGACGGTGACCTGCAGGCGTTGTTCATTCTTGTTGTAGGCTAGCACTCCCAGATCGAATTCGATCGCGTAGGCCACGCCGGGGACGGTGGTGAACGTTTGCGTGAGCACGCCATTGGGCGTGGTCTGGCCGCCGTTGAAGACAACCAGCGTGGATCCCTGAGTCGGTGTGTAGGGCGCGGACGTGACGAGGGAGTGATTCCCGCTGAACGTCCAACTCGAGTAGCCCGCTTCGAAACTGCCATTGGCAAAGGCGCCCACCGGCGGGGGCGGCGAGTAGATTGCGGTGAGTGTCCGATTGGCGCTCAAGGTGACGGTCACGGTGGGGGTGAACGCGAGGTCGCTTCCGTCGAGCTGCCATTTTTCGAAGATCTCCGAGCCTGCGAAGGTGGGCGCCTGGAGCGTTACTGCGGCGCCATCCAAGTAGGTCCGAGAAAACGGCGCGGTGTCGCCGGTCTGGCCGCTTTGATCGGCAGGCGAGACAGCGATGGTGACGGGCGACGATGCGGTGGTGTCGACGTTGAGCGTGCGGGTCGTCGGCACGGTCAGGTGCACGCGATCGAGCACGAGATCGATGTTCTGAGTCGTGGTGGATTGATCGGAGAACTGGAGCCGGGTGACGGAGCTGTCGGCGGTGAAGCTCAGCATGGCGGAAAGCCAGCGCGTCGCGCCGTTGCCGGGCCCGGTGACGGTGAACGTCTCGGAATGCAGGGTGGCGTTTCCCTGGATGGTGACGTTGAGCCGCTGCTGTTGGGTGTTGAACGAAAGCGCGCCGTAATCGAAGCGCAGCAGATACGTGGTGCCGGGAACAGTGGTGAAACGCTGCGACAGGACGGCGTTCGGAGTGGATTGGCCGCCGTTGAACACGATGAGTTTTTGTCCATCGGTCGGAGCGTAGGGAGCAGCGCCATAGGCAACGACGTTGCCGGCAGTCGTCCATGCTTCCGCATCGTTTTCGAAGCTCCCGTTTGCGAGCACTTGAGAGGTGGCGATCGAGAGCAGAGCGGCGGAACTGGCGATCGAGCTGCCGGCGTTGGTGACAACGACGCTGTAGTGACCGGCATCCTGGGCGGTGAGGTTGGTGCGAGTGTAGGTGGCGTCGGTCGCGCCGGGGATGACGTTTCCGTCGTGTCGCCACTGATACGTTGCCGTGTGCGGCGTTGCAGAAACGCTGAACGTAGCGCTTTCACCCAGCGCGGCGGTGATCGGCTGGGGTTCGCTCGTGATGACGGGTGCGTTGGCGGAGTAAACGGCGGTGAACGAGTAGTTCGCGTCGAGCGCGGCGGCGGCAGTCGTGGCCGAAGTATAAGCGACGCCATTACGCAGCCACTGCTGGAAGGAGGCACCGTTTGCGATCGCAGGTGCCGTCAAGGTAACCTCGGTCCCGTCCGCGTAGGTGCGAGTGAAATTCGTCGTCCCGGCGCCGGCGCCGTTCACGTCGGCGGGGGTGACATTAATAACAAAGCCGCCGCCGGGGCTCGATTGGACTGTGAGTGAACGGGTCACTCCTGCCGGCTCGACGCGGACGTCGTCCAACAGCAGGTCGATGCTATTGCTGGTGGTTGAAACATCAGTGAAGCGAAGCGTCGTAGCGGTGCTGTTCGCGGTGAAGACAAACTCTTGCGGCGTCCAGGTGAGCACGCCGCCGAATTTCCCGCTGAGAACGAGCAACTGGCTGAGCAGGATGCCGCTGCCCTCGACGCTGAACTGCATCTGCTGCTGGTTGAAGTTGAAGGAATAAACGCCGAGCGAAAAGCGGACGCGATACGACTGTCCGGGCTCGGTGGCGAACGACTGCGAGAGCGTGCCGTTGGGAATCGTTTGCCCCGTGTTGAAGGCGACAAGCCGGCGTCGGTGCGAGGGAACGTAGATGGCGTCGCCGGCGAGATTCTGATTTCCGGTGGCCGTCCACGCGGTGTAGCCGTGTTCGAAGCTGCCGTTGGCGAGCAGTGGCGGAATAAAGCTCAACTGCGCGCCGGCGGGGATGAGATGTTGCGCGGGTGTGCGATCGCGCACGCCCGAAACAGACAAGGTGTAAGACGCGCCCGGAGTGAGCGGCGTGGTAGTGAGCGTGACACTACGCTTGGTCTCCGCATCGAGCGTGGCCGCCATGATGCTGGCTCCTCCGTCGATCTGATAATTCGCGAGGCTGTTCGCGTCGTCGGCGACGGGCTTGCTGAAAGTAACGACCACGTGCGTAAAATCGGCGGGCTCGACGCGGGCGAGTTGCGGTGGTTCCGCATTGCCCAGGGGCGTCGTCGCGGTCGCGATCGCGTCAAACCAGTTTCCGGCGAGTTTGTCGTAGCCGTTTTCGTTTGGGTGGATGCCGTCGCTCGACATGTCGGCGGGAGTGAATCCCTGCCGGACATCCACAAAGCGCACCAGCCGTCCGAGACTGGACTGTCGGTCGGCGATCCCGGGAATGGTCGCGTTGAACGTATTTTGCGCGGCATCGACGCTCGGGTTGGTCGTATTCGGAACGATGTTGGCGAGCAGGATGGTTGCGTGGGGGCGGGCGTTGGCGAGTTGAACGACCAGATTCTCGAGTCGAGTCGACGCCTGCGCGGTCTGGTGGTTTTGCAGGAAGTCATTCGTGCCGATCATCAGCAGCACGACGTCGGGGTCGTCGATGCGATCGAGCCAGCCGTTGAGATTCGTGGCGATCTGATCGATGCGGAATCCGGAGTGTCCCTCGTGATCGGGATCGGGGATCGCGCCGTTTTGCGCGTCCACGAGGGTGCCTACGAAATCGACGTTATAGCCGGCGTCGGTGAGCAGCGCCTGGAGCAAGTCACGGTAGCCGCTGAAATAGGTGGGGACCGAATAGCCGAGCGTGTTCGAGTCGCCAAGCGGCATGATGCGAACGCTCGGGGGCTCCCCGGCAAATGCGAATATTGCAGCGAATAACGCGACGGCGCGGATGAGCGCGTGAAGAAGCTTGGGCATGGTAACCGAATCGGAACCGAGTCGCAGGACGGTTGATGACGGCCGGTGGAGGAAAGGGTGAAGGGAGTTTCTTCACGCCGGCTGAAGAGGTGAGCGCTCGGCCATCACTCGCTCCCAGAATTCATGGTCGTAGCGAGCCCACGCGTGGCAGCCGAAGGGGAGCCGACCGCCGTTCATCTGCAGGCAGGTCCGGGGCGAAGCCTCGAACGCGAACTGGAGGCCTTGCGCGAGACTGGCGACCTTGAAGCTCGGGAGATACTTCACCGCCTCGTCGGACCAGAAGAGATCGTTGTGGCGGCAGGTCGCCGACGGATTCTCCATCGCCTCCCATTCGTGGAGCGGCCGAGTGATCAGCTTTGATCGAGGGAAGCGCTGCCGAAGACGTTGAAGTGTCTGCATGAACCGCCGTGGGCCCGGTCCATTATGGAAGACATGATCGATCCAAAAGAAGAGGGGGCTCGTGCGATAGCGGCGGTAAAGAACGTCGAGGGCGGCGCGGACGTTCAGCAGCGTGAAGCCGCCATTACCCACTCGCGGCCGCGTCACCCATGGCGAATCTTCGCACGAGATCCATGGGGGGCCAATGTAGTCCACGCCCGCGGCGCACCATTGTTCGAGTTGATCCGAGAGGACCAAGCTATCGAGATGATAGAAGAGAATGTAACGATACTCGCTGAAGGCGCGGTAAAGACTCGGGGAGAAAAGCAGCCAGTTGTGGGCGGAGACGGAGCCGAAGAAGCGTCGCGGAAATTCTTTCCGCGCGATCCCCGGAATGCGAATGGGCGAATCCGGCGAGGCGATCAGGAATGTGTCGTAGGAACCGAGATGTTTCTTCAACTGCCGGAGTGAGATCTCCTCGTCTGGCCGCAGCGTCGGCCGACTGGAAATCGGAATGACGATGGCGACGAGCTTCGTCGGTTTTCGGGCCCGGGTGGCGAGCCATGCGAAAGGCGTGGTGACGGAGCGCAGCAGCATGGACGTGCGGAGTGGAAACGTGGATACGTTTTGCCGATCAGTCCCGAGGACCGCCGAGGGCGAGACCCACCGGCGCCGGCGCGGCCGGTGAGGGAACGGGGGCTGCGACGTTACGGATGGAGCGGCCTGGTTGCGTCAGTCGTTTTCCGAACCGCATCAACGGCGCCTCGACGGTGCGGTGGAGCAGGTGCGCCGCGCCGAGCATCATTGGCAAGCCCGCGCCAAGCAGCCAGCCGAGCGCCTGCAGCGCGTGCGCCTCCGGCGCAAACTTCAACAGCGCGGCGAGCAGCAGGATCAGCAGGGGCCAATGCACGAGGTAGAGCGGATACGAGATGCGGCCGAGCCACTGGGCAATGGGGTGCGCGAGAATGTTTCGCACGATCGTTAGTCCGGTGCCCAGCACTCCCGCGCGCTCGACGAAGAGCGAACCGAACGCGGCGATCCACACCAGCAATGCCATCGTATGCCAGCGCAGCAACAGGGCGGCGCCGAAGGCTGCGCCGACGAAAACGGCGTTTCGGCGCGACCGTTGTGCGCCATGTTTAACGAAGAGCGCGTAGAGGTGATAGCTGCCGATCCCGACGAGGAAAAAGGGGAGAACGAGCGGAAGGAAGGCCGGCATGGGATTGATCCATGGCGTCCCGAATCGGCTGCCCAAGACACCGATCGCACAAATGCAGATGAGCGCGACGGGCCGCCGCACTGCTGCGACGATGGCCAGAGCCGCGAGGTAGAATTGCCATTCGACGGAGATGCTCCAAGCGGGCACGAGGACCGTGGCGGCTGCGCCCGGCAGCACGTCTTTTGAGAGCAGGCCGTTCAGCAATGTAAGGTGGGCGACGAAGTGATGCCAAGGGGCGCTGCTCTCATGATCGACGAGGACCTTCACGTCGTGGAAGTAGCTCGTCGTCCGCCATGCTGCGTTCTCGAGGACGAACGGGGTGAAGATGGCCGCGACGAAACTGAGCCCGATGCAGACGAGATAGACGGGATAAATTCGAAAGAATCGTCCCGCCATGAATGCACCGAAACTGGGCCGGCGAGAATAAATCAGATACGAAATCGCAAAGCCGCTCAGAATGAAAAACACCTGGACCGCCCAATGCGCATAAATGAACGAGTGGTATAACCGCATCGCGCGGCCGCCGAAGCCTCGTTCAGCAAACGCGCACCAAAGGACGATATGCGAAAGCGCCACGCAGAGGGCCAGCACACCGCGCAGCCCATCGAGTTCCGAGACGTGATCGGCGGAACGTGACTTGGGGGTCGAGTTCGGGTTCATAGCGTTGGGGCGCGCGTTCAAGCGGCCGCGGAAGAGGTGAGGGCGGTCTAGTTCTCGAACCCCGGCGAAACCAGCAGCGGAGCGCGGCGCGCCAGGATGGCGGGCTGGTCCCCACTTTGAGTGAGTGGATAGAAGTGCTGGTGCTCCCGGTAATATTGCGCGGTCAACGCGAGGCCCTCGCGAAGCGCGGTGGCCGCACGCCAGCCGATGAGGCGCTCGGTGCGATCGGCGTCGGCTTGCGCGACGTGCTCGCCGGCTCGATCCGGCAGGGCGCCGAATCGTGGTTGGGCGGTCGGATCGACGAGTTGCACCAAGTTCTCCACGACCGCGCGGACGGTGGTGAGCGCACCGGTGCCCAGATCGATGCCAAGGCCCTCGATGCCGGGGCGCTCAGCCATTGCCGCGAGCCCCGCGGCGACGTCGTCGATGTAGATCCAGTCCAGTTCCCGGCGGCCGCTGGAGCAGACGGGGGCCGTGCCACGCAAGAGGCTCAAGATCGTTTGCGGGATCACTTTCCGGACGTCGCGCTGTCCCCGGCCGTAAACCATGAAGATGCGCGCGATGGTGACGGGCGTGCCGTAGAGCTCGTTGAACATCTGCGCGAACATCGTTCCTGCGGCCTTCGAAGCAGCGTAAGGAGAGCGCGGCGGACTTGGAGGGGTTGGCTCTTCCATCGAACCGGCGAGGACAATCCGTTTGCAGCCGACCCGTGTGGCGGCGGTGAGGAGGTTGATCGTTGGGACGAGATTGGAATCCAACGCCGACGAAATCGCATCGAGATGGCGGGTGGCGTGCGTGTAGCCGGCCAGATGATACACGAAATCTGCGCGGGCTTCGTCGAGCGCGCGCGTGAGGCCATCGCGATCGAGCAGGTCGACTTCGATCCGCTGCACATTGCTCGGAAGTTCGCCTGAGCTCCGGCGGCAGAGGCCAGCGACCGTGAAGCCGTCGGCCTGCAATCGGCGGCAAAGTTCGGCGCCGATGAAACCGCTGGCGCCGGTGACGGCCGCTTTTTTTGGGTGAGAGGACGTCATGATTCCGATGCGACGCGCGCGAGTGACCGTCGTCGCGAAAGTGGGATCGATCAGGCGGCTTTCGAAACACGACTGAGTCCGATGCCCTCGTAGCGAGGCACGCTGTGTTTGTTCAACATGCGACGGCCGTCGATGAGAACGGGAGGCGATGGCAGGGCGGCCAGCAGTTGCGGCAGTTCGCCGAACATCGGCCAGCGGGTGAGCAACAGGACTGCTTCTGCGTTGGTCACGGCGTCGCGCAGGTCGGAGGCAAATTCGATGTGATCGCCGCCGAAAATCTTTCTGGCCTCGTGCTGGGCGATGGGATCGAAAGCGCACACGCGGGCTTTCTCGGCGAGCAGTTCACGAACGATCGGGATCGCGGGAGATTCGCGCATGTCGTCCGTGCCCGGCTTGAACGCGAGGCCCAGCACGGTGACGCGCACGCCCTCGAGCCGGGGAAAATGTTTGCGCAGCAGCGGCAGCATCGTGCTGGGCTGCGAGGCGTTCACGGAGATCACCGCATCGAGCACATTCATCGGGGCGCCATACTTGCGGCCGTAGGAGATCAGGGCTTTGACGTCCTTCGGGAAGCAACTCCCACCGAAGCCGCAACCCGCCTCCAGGTAAGTGGTGAACGCCGGTGTGATGCGCTGTCCATCTCGCAGCAGCGGGCTGAGACGTTTGTCGAGGTGCACGCCGCGCATGACGTCGACGACGTCCACGTTGTTGATGCCCGAGCAGAGATTTCCGATCTCGTTGGAGAACGAGATCATCGTGGCGAGCAGGGCGTTCGCGGTGTATTTGATCGTTTCGGCCGTGCTGGGGTTGGTGTGGATTTTCTCCACCTCCGTGAATGGTTCGTAGAGTTCCTCCAGTGTCTCGATCGTCCGCGCGTCGATGCCGCCGAGCACGATGCGGTCGGGATGCATGAAGTCATTCACCGCTTCGCCCTCACGCAGGAATTCGGGGTTCATGCCGACGCCGAAGTCGCGCCCCGCTTTTTTTCCGGACGCTTCTTCGAGCAGCGGAGTGACGACATCGGAGGTGGTCCCCGGCACGACGGTGCTCTTCACGATGACGACGTGGTAAGCGGATTTGTCGCGCAGGGCTGTTCCGATCTGCCGGGCGGCTTCCTTGATGAAACGCAGATCGATCTCTTCGCCATCGAACGGCGTGCCGACGGCAATCATCGACATTTGTGTCGCGAGCACCGCGTGGCGAAGGTCGGTCGTGGCGCGGATGCGCTGCTCGCGGAGGTTGCGCTGAAGAATCTCGTCGAGGCCGAGCTCGTAAATCGGCGATTCGCCGCGATTGATGCGGTCGACCTTGGCGGTGTCGACATCGACACAAGTCACGTCGTGGCCTTTCGCCGCGAAGCAGGCGCCGGTGACGAGGCCCACGTATCCCGTTCCGATGATGGACAGTTTCATAGAATCAAGCGCTGGCGGTGTCGTGATGTTCCTGATACCACTCCAGCGTGCGCCGGAGCCCTTCTTCGAGTTCGATGCGGGGCTGGAATCCAAGTTCGCGGCGAGCTTTCTCGATGACCGGGCATCGACGCTGCGGGTTGTCGACGAGGTAATCCTTCTCCGCGCTGACGCGGCGGACGACCTTGCCGGTGTAGCCGAAACGATCCCGGCCGATGCGAGCGAGCAATTCGGCGAGTTGCGTGATGGAAATTTCGGGAGAGTCGCTGCCGATGTTGTAAGCCTCTCCGCTTCGTCCGCGGACGAGGACCTTGTAGTAGCCAACAATGGCATCGGCGACGTAGCAGAAGGTCCGGGTCGGCGATCCGTCAGAAAGAATCACGAGATCCTTGTCCGCGAGAAGATCGCGGGCGAAATCCGGCAGCACGCGCCGATCGTTGATATTCAATCCGGGCCCGTAGTTGTTGAACGGCCGCGCGATCGTGATGCGTAGTCCGAACTGTTGGGCGAAGTTCACGCACAGCGTCTCGCCGAAACGTTTTGATTCGTCGTAGCACGCGCGGGGACCGGTGCAGGATACGTTGCCGCGATACGTTTCCGGTGTGGGGATCTGATCGGGAGTCGGGTCGCCGTAGATTTCGCTCGTTGAGAAGAAGAGGAAACCGGAGATCGGATGCCCGGATTCCTGCTGGCGGCGGCAGCGGTCGAGAAGCAGGCGGAGGCCGTGAACATTGGCGTCCATGGTCTCGATGGGATATTTTCGATAAAACGTCGGCGACGCGATCGACGCCGCGTGAACGATATAATCGAAGTGGCCGATCTCGGCCGGCAGCGGCTGCGTGATATTGTGTTGCAGAAGCGTCAATGACTCGTTTTGGGCGAGACCTCGCAGCCATTCGGGCACACCGCGGATGTAGTTATCGCACGCGACGACATCGATGGGCTGGCCGGCGCGTCTGGCCGCGTTCCAATGCAGCACCGATCGCACAAGATAGTGACCGAGAAACCCGGCACATCCGCTGATGAAGAGACGTTTGCCTTCCATCGATCGGAACTCGGAAGCCAAACCGTCGCAGATATAATCCAGGTCTGAAGCCGTGACCTGAGAAGTCGTGGTAGCCGTTGACATAAATGTTAGGGAGCCGGGGCGGATCGGCCGCGCGGGACGACGAGCGCCGAGGTCAGTTGATCGAATCCGCGGGAGCGAGGAGCCCGGCGCGCGCGAGTTTCTCGGCGGCGGCGGCGAGATCGCTGAAGGGCGTTTTCGCGCGTTCCGCGATTTCGAGCAGCGAGTGGTGGCCGTCGGAAAAGTTGAGTGCCCAAAGGAGGGCGATGCCCTCTCGATCAGGGGAGGAATAGAGACCGCGACGACCGAGCTGCGGCTCGCCTTTGGGGGATTGGTTGACGTAGCGGCGATTCAGTTCGAGTGCCTGCAGCACTCGCAAAAGAATCTGCAGCGATCCCGCCAGCGCTTCGGGGGTGATGAAATCGAGATTGTCGGCGCTGGTGTGATACTCGGGAAAGCGGCCGTTGGGCGTGCGCATGAAACAGCCGACGGGGAGGTTGAATCCCGGCGAACAGAACTGCCGCTCATCGTAACCATACGGATGAAAATCCTGGATCTCGTGCGGCGTGCCGGAGGCGCGAAGGACGTGCTCCATCGTCTGGTCGATCTCGGAGTGGCCGCGGCGGCTGCGTTTATAGGTGAACGTTCCGCGGTCGCCGAGGCAGCTCAGGACGAGCCCGTGTTTGATGCGGGCGACTTTGTCTTCGTTCCGCGCGAGCCAGGTGATGGCACCGATCGTCACCGGCAGGAAAAGAAAGCGAAACGTGTGTCGGCGCTCGATCTGGTTCAGCTCGCGCGCCAGCCAGGTTGCGATCGTCAAGCCGGAGAGGTTGTCGTTGGCGAGGGAGGGATGGCAGCAGTGCGTCGAGATGAGGATCTCGTCCGTAGTTGCGCCGGGGAGCACGGCCTCCGCGTAGGTGAGTTGTCCGTCGGCGAGATCCGAGTCGATGCACACTTCGTATTCGGTGTCGGGCAGCGTGGAGAGAAGGCGATGAGGAACGCAGAAGCCCCAGTTCTCTTTGTAGTAGCTGGTTCGATACGGGATCCAATCGGGATGATCCGGCAGCGTGAACAGATGCGGCTGGAGCTGCGCGAGGGAGAAGCGACCGCGCACGGGGGCGCTGTAGCTTATCAGGTGCAGGTTGTGCTCGCGAAAATCGACCAGGGTGCGGCCGGTGGAGTCCTTGATCCACGCCTCGCGCACATTCCATTCCTGCGGGACGCTCCAATCGAGGACGCGCGTGCCGGTGGGCACCTCGTGAATCTGGAGCGGCACCTGCTTGCCAATGAGGCGGAGCGTTTCGCGCAGGCCGTCGCCGGTGATGCTGCGGCACAACGGAAAGAGCTCCGCCGCGAACCGGTGCAACTCCGCGCCGGCGCGGCCGGCATCGAAGCTGTCGAGCAGGTTCGTGACCGTCATGAAAATGTGCGGCTCGGTCGCTTAACGGAGGACCTGCACCTCGGGAATCGGGACGACGAACTCGCCGCCCCATTCGCGGATGTCGGACATCTGCTGGCGGATTTCATCGCGCAGATTCCAGGGCAGGATCAGCACGTAATCCGGTTTGGTTTCGAAGATCTGATCGGGGCTGAAGATCGGAATGCGAACGCCCGGCAGGTAGTGGCCCTGTTTATGAGGGCTTTTGTCGACGACATAGTCGATCAAGTCATCACGCACGCCGCAGTAGTTGACCAAGGTAACGCCCTTCGCCGCGGCGCCGTATCCGACCACGGTCTTGCCGGCGTTTTTCGCGTCGATGAGGAAGTTGAGCAGTTTGCGCTTCGTGCTCATGACCTTCTTTCCGAAAGACGTGTAAGTGGCCATGTCACGGAGACCGAAATGGACTTCCTGTTCACGGGTGGAGCGGACGCGGTCCGTCGTCGCGGTGAGGGCGGTCTCGTTCTCTGTGTGGCGGGCGAAGATTCGCAGCGAGCCGCCGTGCGTGGAGAGATGCTCGACGTCGAAAATGGTCAGGCCGTGGCGGGCGAAGATGTTGTCGACCGCGAGCAGTGAGAGATACGAGAAGTGCTCGTGGTAGATCGTATCGAATTGGTTTTGGGCAATCAGGCGCAGGAGGTGGGGAAACTCGAAGGTGATCACCCCGCGTGGCGCCAAAGCGATCTTCAGGCCGCCCACGAAGTCGTTGATGTCGGGAACGTGGGCGAGGACATTGTTGCCCAGCAGTAAGTCGGCGGACCGGCCGCTGGCGACGAGTTCGCGCGCGGTTTCGACGCCGAAGAATTTAACGATGCTGGGAATCTGTTTCTGCTCCCAAGCGACCTTCGCCACGTTGGCCGCCGGTTCGACGCCGAGCACCGGGATGCCGCGGGATTTGAAATGTTGCAGCAGATATCCGTCGTTGCTGGCGATCTCGACGACCTGGCTTCGCTCATTGTAACCGAAGCGAGCGATCATCATGTCGCAGTAACGACGGGCGTGATCGACCCAGGTGGTCGAGTAGCTGGAGAAGTAGGCGTAGTCGCTGAAGATGGCGTCGGGCGACTCGAACTCCTCGAGCTGCGCGAGCAGACATTTTTCGCAGACCCAGACCTTGAGCGGGTAAAATTTTTCGGCGGCGCTTGCGCTTTCGAACTTCACGTAGGAGTTCGCAAGTGGAGACATGCCAAGATCGCACATGACGTGCGCGAGGGGCGCGTTGCATGAACGGCACTGCGGCGAGGAGTTCGAGCGTTTCATGGGGAGAGGGTGTTGATGGGCGCGGGACCAAGTGCGGGTGCCGATCAAATGGCCTTCAGTTCGACGAGTGGCCGGTGAAGTCCCGCGGGGGAGTCATCCCACGTCTTCCACGGCGCTTGGTGTTTGGCCCAGAGATCTTCCAGGACCATCCGATCCCGGAGTGTGTCCATCGAGTGCCAGAAGCCATCGTGCCGGTAGGCGACCAGCTGCTTCTCGCGCGCGAGCGTTTGCATCGGCTCTTTTTCCCAGGAGACGAGGTCGCCTGAAACATAGTCGATGACCTCGGGCTCGAGGACGAAGAAACCTCCGTTGATCCAGGCGCCGTCGCCCGTCGGCTTCTCGTGAAATTGATCGATGATGGATTGATTCTCGTGCAGGCGAATCGCGCCGAAGCGACCCGGAGGCTGCACCGCAGTGAGCGTGGCCAGACGGCCATGTTCGCGATGAAACTTGATCGTGTCGCTGATGTTCACGTCGCTCACGCCATCGCCGTAGGTCATGCAAAATGTCTCGTCTCCGACATGGTCGCGAACGCGGCGAAGGCGGCCGCCGGTGAGCGTTTGGTCGCCGGTATCGACCAATGTGATACTCCACGCTTCGACGCCGTTGCTCAGGAACTCCATCCGGTTCGATTGCAGGTCGAAGCGAACGTCGCAGCGGTGCAGGAAGTAATTGGCGAAAAATTCCTTGATGACGTAGCCCTTGTAGCCGAGGCAGACGACGAAGTCGTTCAGCCCGTGCTGGCTGTAGAGTTTCATGATGTGCCAGAGGATCGGCCGGCCGCCGATTTCGACCATGGGTTTGGGTTTGGTGGCGCTTTCTTCGGAGATGCGAGTGCCGTAGCCTCCGGCTAGGATGACGGTTTTCATGGTGAGCAGTGGATGGAGCGTCGAGCGGGGGAAACAGGGGGAAGTATCGCGAGGGGCACTGGACGGAGCGCGTGATTGCAAGCTCACACGGCCGAGATGGCGGCAGCACGAGCCTCCGAGGGAGACGGGGGCGTCGTGGAGTCCCGGTGATCGCCGCGAAATCTTACGACGCGCGCAGGCACGCCGGCCGCGATGGCGAACGGCGGGATGTCGCGAGTGACGACCGATCCCGCGCCGATGACTGCGCCGCGGCCGATGGTCACGCCCGACAGCACCTTTACACCGACACCCAACCACGCGTCCTGCCCGATCACCACAGGGCCTCTGGCGGTGAGCGGTTGGGTGCAGATTTCCTGCTCCGGTTCGATCCCGTGGTTGTAGGAGTAGATTGCACAACCGCAGGCGATCTGGGCGTGGGCCTCGATCACAATCGGCTGCAAGGCGGAGAGGAAGATGCAGCCGTTTTGGACTGCGACCCGGGGGCCGATCGAGATTGAGCCGCCCTGCAACACCTCGAGCGTGCAATCGCGGTTGATCTGCACACTGTCTCCGAGACGAATCGAGCCGCCGCCTTCCCAACGCGCGAGGACCGTGCGATCGCCGATGTAAACCTGCCGCCCGAGTTCCGGTTCGATATCGATCAGTTCGGCGCGAGGAGAGATGTAGCCCTTGTTGGTCATCCACGAGAGGGCGATCTGGTGACGATAGGGTCCAACGCCCCATGCCGCGAGCCGGGCAGCAAGTCGTCCGAGGGGGCGGGTGCTGCTGCGCGAGAGCCAGAAGATGCGCCATCGCCGAACGAGCCGCCGGGTGAGCAAGCCAGCCATAATCGGAAAGGGACGAAGACTGATGGTGATTTCGCTACGCTGCGCTCGCAGGTGCGGTGGTGTTGGCGCCAAGATGCGCGAACGTCGGTTTTGCTTTCTCGCCTTGAGCAACCAGCCGCGTTTGCCAGGCCAACATGGGACGAATCAGACCCGGCATCGGCTGATTATAGTCGCCGCGGGATGTGTCCTTTGTGCTCAGATCATCGACGACGCGGAAGGCGACCGCATCCTCGACCATGGCGTGAATATGCTCGGGTGAAAGGGACATCAGCACGGCCATCACGGAGATCATTCCCTCGGCGAGGAGATTGCCGGGAATCCAACCGACGCTCACGTAACGACCGGCCGGCCGGCGGCGGCCGCGCCACGCAGGATCGAGATCGACGGACACGAACAGCACCGTGCCGTCCTGATTGCGCAGAACGAAATGCGGCAGCAGCAGATAACCCGAGGTGAGCACCTCGTATTCGAGTTCGATGCCGACGCGGCTGCGGACGTCGGTGGTGTCAACCGGATGTCCCTCCGGTGAACGAATACGTGTCGCGCAGAGCCGCACAACGGCATCGCCCGGAGCCGTGCCGAGATCGGTCCACTCGCGAACGGCAGACGTCGTGACGCCGGAGTTGAGGTAGGCATTTGCGACGCGGTGCGATTCGCCATCCATCTTGACCTCGCCCCGATGGAGCAGCACGCAACGTGAGCAGAGCCGCGCGACTGCCTGCATGTTGTGCGAGACGAAAAGAACGGTGCGGCCGGCGTTCGCAACATCGCCCATCTTGGAGAGACATTTTTTCTGGAATTCCGCATCTCCCACGGCGAGCACCTCGTCGACGACGAGGATTTCGGGCTCGAGGTGCGCGGCGACGGCGAAGGCCAGACGCACATACATGCCGCTGGAGTAGCGTTTGACCGGAGTATCGAGAAACCGCTCCACTTCGGCGAATGCGACGATCTCGTCGAACTTCCGCTTAATCTCGATGCGGCTCATGCCGAGGATCGCGCCGTTGAGAAATATGTTCTCGCGGCCGGTGAGCTCCGGATGAAAGCCCGTGCCCACCTCGAGCAGACTGGCGACGCGCCCATGAAGCGTGATTCGTCCGGTGGTGGGTTCGGTGATGCGGCTGAGCACCTTCAACAAGGTCGATTTGCCCGCGCCGTTGCGGCCGATGAAGCCGATCACTTCGCCGCGGCGGATCGAGAGATTGACCCCGCGAAGCGCCCAGAATTCACGCTCGTCGTCACGTTCCTGCCTGGCCCGAGACTGCAGCCATCGAAGAGGGGAACGGACGGCGGACTCGATGACGGGCCGCAAGCCGTCACGTCGCGAGGCCGAGGCGCCGACGAGGTAACGCTTCGACAAACTGTCCACTTGGATGATGATGTCGCTCATGACGCGATGAGGCGGAGAAGAGAGGAGATTCAGATCACGTCCGCGAACGTCTTCTCCGTGCTGCGGAAATAGCGGATGCCGGTCAGGATGATCACCAGGATGACGGCGGAGGACAGCAGCAGGCCCGGCCAGTAGAGCGGATACGCTCCGCCGAGGATCGCCCAGCGAAAGCCGTCGATCACGCCCGCCATCGGGTTAAGCCAATAAACGAGCTGCAGGGAGTCGGGCAGCATCTTGGGAGCAGCGACCGCACTGGTGAAGCCGACCGGAGAAAAATAGAGGCCGAACTGCACGACGAACGGCACCACGTATTTGAAATCGCGATACCGAACCATGAGAGCCGATATCCATAAGCCGACGCCCAGAGCCGCCGCGAATGCGAGCGCGACAAATGCAGGCAGGGCGAGAATTTCCGGCCCGGGCACGATGCGATAGTAGGCGAGCAGGGCGACGAGTAGCAGACCGGCGATCGAGAAATCGACGAAGCTGGTGATGACGGAGCCTGCCGGGACGACCAGGCGAGGGAAATAGACCTTGGAGATCATGTTCGCATTCGTCACGAGGCTGTTGCTGCTTTCCGTGAATGCGGTCGCGAAGAAGTGCCACGGGATCATTCCGCAGAAAACCATCACTGGATATGGCACGCCGCCGGAGGGCAGCTGAGCAAGGCGTCCGAAAACGAGCGTGAGGACGAGCATCGTCAGGACGGGCCGCACCACCGCCCACGCGATGCCAATCACCGTTTGCTTGTAGCGGACAAGAATATCGCGCCAGGCGAGGAAGTAGAACAGTTCGCGGTAGCGCCACAGGTCGCGCCAATATTGGCGTTCGGTGCGGCCCGCCTCAATGATTAGCGGTTGCATGAAGATTCGAGAGGCTGGGACCAATCTTCGGGGGCGTCGCAGCGTGCGGGGAAGCTGCCGCCATTCCGGTGCCTTCGATGGCTGGAGGATAGTCCGCGGCCTCGTTTTGCGCAGTCCGCCGACGGCAGAAGAGAGCGACACTCAGCGGCGGCGATGACAAGCTCGGGGCGGCCCTTTTAGCCCTGACGTGGTCCTACAGAAATGCCCGATGCAGACGTCGCTCCGCGATGGGATCGGTGAGTGGTAATGACCCGCTGGAAAAGCTCCTTGTTCGTTGAGCTGCCGGCGCAGGGTGGAGACATACGGCGCATGATTCAGGATAGAACGTAGGATGCGCTTCATGGTTTTACTCCGGATGAGTTGCGGGCTGATTGAGAAGGTCGCTTCGCCCGGTGTAAGATGCCTCGCCGTTCGGACTGATGGTCCTTGTGCAACCGCTCGAGGCCATGCCGGCTTCGTGGCCGCTGGATTCGGCCCCGTGGTTCAGTATCCGTTTGCAGCGGCGGGCTCCGGCGGAGCGGGTGGGGCGGGGATTGCTTCCAACGATTCTGTCGTCGGAGCGGTAGAAGCCGGAGCGGAGCGGATAAGAGGGTCGAGCCAGGTTGCGAGCTGCTTCGTGAGTTCGCGACGCTCGAAACGTTTCATATAGTCAAGATCGAGAGCGGGCGGCGGTTTGCCGGCGAGCCACGCGGCATATCGGGTTCGAAGATGTGCGACCATCTGATCGATGTTATCAGGCTCGCAGATCAGCGCGGAACCCGCGCGTTCGAGAATGGTGCGGGCGGCGCCTTCGGGGACGGGAGCGAGAATAGGACGCCCGCTTGCGAGATACTCGAACGTCTTTCCGGGAATGACGCTGGCGCGTTTGCCTTCTGCAACCTTGTGCATGGGCAGGAAGAGCAGGTCCGCCTCGCGCACGGCGCGGCTGCTTTCAGCGCGCGAGATCGGGCCGACGAATCGGGTGAGTCCGGCCACCGGGGAATGGGCGGCAAGCTCGCGATCAATGGATCGAACTTCGCCCAGGAGATGAAACCGCACGCGTTCTTCCATCGACGGATCCTGCTCACGCCATTGCGCGAGGGCTTGCAGGAGGTAGTAGTGGGATCGGGGCAAGATTTCCACGCCGGGTTCGATGCGACCGAGCAAACGATACTGCCATGGCCGGCGACGCTGGCGGATGCCGGCGGCAGAGTGGAGGAAACCGGCGTGAACGATGGTGAAAAATCGGTTCGGCGATGCGGCGCGAGTGCGGGTGAGATCCTCGGCGTCGAATCCGTTCGTGATACTGATGGTGCGACGGGAAAATTCGGGAAAGGTGCGTCCGACACACGCGGCTGCCTCGGGCGTGTTCATGATGATCAGCGCCGCGGTCGAAAGCGCCCGACGCATCGCGTGCAGACTTCGATCGCGATGCCACCGCGTGCGGTAGATCTGAAACTCGTCCAAAGCCCATGGATCCTGCAGATCGGCGATCCAAGGCACGCCGCACCGACTCGACAACCGCGCGGCAAAGCCCGCATCCGAGAACGGGGACATCGACACGAGGATGGCGCCGATCCGCTCCTCGGCGATCACGTTGGCGGCCAGTTCGAGCCGGTTTTGGTCGGCGCGCAGACGCTCGGCTCGAGAGCCCGCTGGCCACGCGGTGCGCACGACGCGCACGGAAGCGGGGATTTCGAATTCAGGGGGCTCCTCGCGAGCCGTGCGGTTCTGAGGGCTCGGAAGCCCGGTAAGCACGATCGGAGCGATCCCGAACGAGGGAAGATATTGCGCGAATTTCACCGAGCGCTCGATATTGCCGCCACCGAGCGGCGGGAAATGATAGGCGATAATCAGCAGACGTTTCATGGCGGGGCGGGCGACCGATCGCCCGAAAGTTCGGCACGGCAGAGGATCGAAGCGGCAGGCTTGGTGTTACTGTGGCCGTAGCGTCACTTTCCGGGCGCGGGTGACGCACGGATATGCAGAGGCCAAACGGTGATGCGGCGGAAGCGCGCCAGTGAATCCGACGCGGGCGACGAGGTGGGTGAGGCGATGCCTCAATACGCCGCGGTGGGTTTGCGTTGGACCGATTTTGCGAGCGCGGGACGGACACCGAGCGCGACCGGCTTGCGCGCGCGTAGTATCCAGGTCTTGGACACAAGACGTCCGATTCCTCCGTGGCAGGCCAGGGCCCTGTTGGAGGAGAAGCGCAAGGCGAAGTCGAGGCGGAGGAGGCCGGCGCGAAAGCGCCGCCACGCAGCGAGGGCGAGCCGTTTGGGGGTTCTCGACGAGGTGATGGCGCCGCTCACGGGAAGATGTTCGAGCGAATCCTGCCACACGATCCGCTCCGGTTGGACTTCGACATTGGCCAGCAGGCGCCGCAACTGCGAGAGGCCAAGCGGCTGGCCAGCGTTCCGTCGGGCTCGAAGCGCTCCGCGCTGACGCCAGCGGGCGAGCCGGGCAGGCGCACGTTCTTGGTTGGGACCGTGGAGGAGAAAGACGCCTCCGGGGCGCAAGAGTCTGCTGCATGCCAGCACGATCTCGCCGGGGCAGGAGACCAGGTTGAGCAGCGGATAGAGGACCACGCAGTCGAAATGTCGACCAGCGAGCCGGCGCACGGAGTCGAGGAGTTTTCCGTGGATGACGCTTGCGCCGGCGGACTCGAGATGCGCGCCCATGATCGCATCGAGCGGAAGGGCGGTAACCCGATGTCCGCGGTCCAGGAGTTTTTGTTCCAGATAGCCGCGGCCGCTTGCGATGCAGAGCACCTCGGTAGCCGAGTCGGGCACAAATCCGAGCAACGTGGCATCCGCCTTCTCGTAGTAGTCGACGCCGCAGTCGTCGACCTGTGTCAGGGTGATTCCATGCAACAGTTGCGCCGTCGAGCGATCGCCGCGGGCGATCTGCATCAATGCGCCGATTTGCACGTTGAACTCTTGCTCGGACTGCCCGACGGCGCCGGCGTAGCGGTTGGAAAGATGGTGGATCAGAAAACGCGGCAGCGAAGACACGCAAACAACCTTGCGAAAGCCGCAGCTCGTATAAGGGTCGGTCGCCGCGGTGCAGAGCATGTCGTATTTTCCTGAATACGGCTCGCGCAGGAATCCGCCGGAGGCGATGGCGGCGATGAGTTGCTGGCGCGTGAGGAGGTAGAATGCCGCGTGCTCGTTGGTGAACTCGGCCACGACGTGAGGACCGCGCACTCGCACGGATGAAGGTTTCCAGTGAAATGCGCCGTGCACGTCAGGGAGGGACCGCGTCCCGACGCCGTTCACTTCGTAGCGGAGGAAGCCGGCGATCTCGTCGTGGGCCAACGTCGGCGTGAGCTCCATAAATGCGCGGATGTTCTCCTCGGTGATTTCGATGTCGTCTTCGCTGTAGGCGAACAGATCGTAGCTGTCGCGGTTTTGTTGGAAGATTCGCTTGTGCGCAAACGGGAGCGACCACGGGT
>JAFAAS010000141.1 GCA_023426435.1 Verrucomicrobiota bacterium
CATTTCGACAACCTTCAGCCCGGACTCTCCGCCCCCGTGCCGCGTTTCGACGACGATGATGACGACGACGAGAACGAAGACGAGGACACCCCGGCCAAGAAGGGCGCCGCCCCCGTCGGCCTCGTCATCCAAAAGAAATTCCTCGAGCAGCGGAAAATCTTCCTCTGGGGCGCCGTCACCGACGCCTCCGCCAAAGATCTCACCGAAAAACTGCTCTATCTCGAAGCCATCGGTCCGGGCAAAGACATCACGTTCTACATCAACTCCCCCGGCGGCTCCGTCACGGCCGGCATGGCGGTTTACGACACGATGAAGCTCATCAGCTCGCCGATCACCGTCGTCGTCACCGGCATGGCCGCCTCGATGGGCTCGATCCTTCTCTCCGGCGCCCCCAAGGGTCGTCGCCTGCTCTACCCGCACGCGCGCGTCCTCATCCATCAGCCGTTGATCTCCGGTCGCATGGTCGGCCCCGCGTCCGACATCAACATCCAGGCGAAAGAAATGGAAAAACTCCGCCAGGAGCTGAACCAGATCCTCGCCGATGCCTCGGGCCAGCCGCTCGAACGCATCAACCAGGACACCGACCGCGATTTCTACCTGAACGCCCAGGAAGCGATCGCCTACGGCCTCGCCGACAAAATCGTCGACAAAATCTAAACGGCTCCAACGCAGCTCAGCTCAGTTTGTCGAGCGGGGTCTCCTGACCCCGCTTTTTTTGCGATCCGCTCGGCCCGACTCTCGCCCGCCGTTCACCGCTTCTCCCGCAAAATTTCCTCGTTGATCGCCGCCAACTCCTTCTGCCACGCCTGCGCCTGACGCCCGTCCTTCGCCACATTCGCCACCGCAATCGCCTGCGGCAGCCACTTCAAGCGCAGCGCCCGCGGAATCCCCCGCGCACGCAAAAGATTCCGATATACCCGCACGCCTTCGCGCGGCTTGCCCCCTTCGCTCAACCACTCTGCCGCCTGCTGCGTCAGCGCCCATTCATCCGTCGGCTGATTTTCCAGATGCGGAAAAAAACCCAGCGCATCCACCGCGCCTCTCAAATCTCCCGCCGCCCTCAATCGCTGCGCCAGCGCCATCCCAACCGCCACACTCGGACGCTCCCGTTGCGCCGAGCGCGCAATCGCCAGCGCATCCTCCGGCTTCCCCTCCGCCTCCAGCTGCAACATCCGCCGCACCACCACATGCCCGCCCAACCGCAGCGGCAGCTTCGCGCGCATCTCCCACTGTTCTTCCAGCGTCACCGCAAAGGGCCGATACAATGGATCGCCCACCGCGATCGACTGCCAGCTCACCGCTCGCAACGCATAGAACGCCGCATCGCCAAACGTGTCCCCGCGCAACAACGCGCGCAGCAGAAAGTCAGGCCGATGCGTCAGCTCCAAATACGGCTCGAACACATTCCCCACCGTCGCCGTCGCTCCTCGCGCCAATAACGGGCCCACCCAGTTGTCCTTCTCCGAGCGAATCGTCGCCGCCGAAAAACTGTGAATGTGCATCGCCACCGCCCCCGGCGGAAACCGAAACCCCGGCAGCACAAAAGGCCCATCCGCCCGACCGCTATACCAACCAAAATACAGCACCGGCGAATCGAACCGCGCGGAGTCCGAAAACGTGCTCCGACTCCGATCGACATCCACGTCGAAGCTCGCCTCTTCCAACCGCCTCGCCACCGCCTCCATCCACTGGTCACCATTCGCATGAATGCCACCGACGTCGACGTAAGCCCGCCCCAGCAATCCGGTCCGCTCCACGCTCACCGCTTGATCGATCATGCGGATCACTTGATCCAATGACGGGCCGTCGAGCCGCGTCACTTTCACCAGTTGCTTCAGTTCCAGCTCTCCCACCCGATCGACCCGAAACAGTGGATTGTTCGCGAACGCATTCACCGGATAGTTCGGCTTCACCAACAGCGTCAGCTCCGAATCCACCGCGCCTTCATTCGTCCGAAAAATACTCCGATCCGTCAGCGGCCTCACTTCCGCGTAATGCTGCGGATCGTGCATCACCCGCAGGGGCACGCCGTGACACACCACGAGATACGATATCCGATGTCCGGATACGGCATACTTCGTCCGTGCCAGCGAATCCTTCAGCTCCATCCCGATCGCGTCGATCCACTCCCGCCGCACCAGCTCCGCCATCAACGGCTCCCAGATCGTCGCCACAAACTCGTTCCACGTGATCGTCTCCGCCCGCGACATCGCCAACGCCACGATATTCTCCCGCGGAACCCCGCGCGCGTCCGCATAATGCTCCGCCACGCGCATCGAGTCGCGATTCTCCCGATTCGCCAGCAACACCACGCGACTCGCCAAATCGTCCGCCGCCACCGCAATCCCGCCCAGCAGCAGAAAAACCACGACTCCACCCCACCGCCACCAGCGACAGCTTTCACCCACCTCGCTCATCGCGCCAGCCTCCAGCCCAGCCACGTCGCCGCCAAACATAAGCCCACCGAGAACATCACGTTCGCCACCGCCACGCCCCAGCTCCCGCGCTGCATCTGCTCCATCGTCTGCCAGCTAAACGACGAAAAGGTCGTGAACCCGCCACATACTCCCACCACCCAAAACGCCTGCATTCGTTCCGCTCCGCCGCCTCCCGCCACGCGCGCCATCAACCACCCGATCGCGAGCGAACCCACCGCGTTCACCACCAGCGTCGCCCAGGGAAACCGCCCCGCCGGTATCAACATTCCCACGACGGCGCGCCCGACCGAGCCGAGCGCTCCGCCCAGCGCAATCCAGACGAGTGCGCCCGCGTTGATCACTTTTTCGCCGGCTCCTGCGTCGCCCCGCCGTGGCGCTTCGCCAGTTGCGCGCGCAGATAAACATCCGGCCCCGCGTTCCGCCACGCCGTCACCCACAACGCCCCCAGCATCTGCCCGCCCGCCAGCAACTGCTGCTCGATAAACGCCCGGCCTTCCGACCGATCCGCCGCGTCCGCACTGAACTTGCCCGCCTTCTCCATCCGATACAGCGGCTCCACCTGCGCGTGCTGCTCCAGCAAATAATCCATCACCGCCACAAACACCGGATCGCGTCCGTCATTGCGCGGCTCCACCGCAATCAACCGCGCCGGCTTCACCCGCGGCGCTATATCCGAAAACGTGATACCCGTCAGCGCCATGAATCCGCCGTCGATCCAGCTGTGAATCCCGCGCCAGGTCGTGTAGCCGTTCGGATTCTCGCCCACCCAGCCGTTGAAATGATCCGTCGTATGCAGCGGCTGCGCGAGGTCGCCCACGTAGTGCCCCATCACGCCCATCGCATAAATCGCGTTCGCCTTCGCATTCGCGATCTCCTCCGCCGTCCCCGCCTCCTCGAAGGCCTTCAAATACGAAAACGCCGACTTCAACCGCGCGTAATACTCCGTGATCGCCCACGGCGCGAATCCCGGCCACTCGCTCGTGTGATCCTTGTTCTTCTCCGGATCGATCGCGGGAAACTTGTCCGCGTTCCGCTTCCGCCCCGCCGCAAACTCGAGAATGAAATTATAGCGAAACGAGGTCACCGTCGCCGGATCGATCCCCGCCTTCGGCAGTTGCTCGAGATCGAGAAAGTGATCCGACCAGCTCCCGCCCGACTGCTTCATGATCGCGTCCGAAACATTCCGCCAACGATCCGGCTCTCCCGCCAAAAACAAAATCCGCTCCGCCGCCGCCGGCTCGCGCACGAAATCCGGAAACTCCGCCGGCAACGCCGCCAGCGCCGCCTGATTGACCATCCGGTGCCCCGCATAATCCCAAGCGCGCACCGCCGCCGTTCCCACGAGCAGCAACAACCCCAGCAAAATCCGTTTCGCCATGCCCGCAGTTAGAACCGAATCCGTCGCAGCGTAAAGCGGCCTTCCCCCCACTCATCGGGGCAAACTCTTCATCCCTCTGCCCGCCCCTTCACCTCTTCGCATTCACCGTCCGCACCACGCTCGCATACCACTCCACCCCTTCCGCCAGCGCTTCCGCAATCTGCTGCCGATACTCCGGCGTCGAAATCTTCTTCGCTTCCGCCTCGTTCGACAAAAATCCCGATTCCACCAGCACGCCCGGACAATTCAGCCCGCGCAACATGCCCAGATGCTTCGTCTTCTGCCCGCGATCCGGCAGCTTCAACGCCTTCAACGTCGCCCGCTGCAACGCATCGGCCAGCAACACGCTCCACGCATCATGCCGGTTCACCGGCGCCGGATCGTCTTCCGTATCGTCCGGCTGCCCCGCCCCGCGCGATTGATCCGACCGCTGCCCCGCGCGCGTAAACGTGAACACTTCCGCCCCCGAGGTCTTCGTATCCGGATACAGCGAGTTGAAATGCACGCTAATGAACAAATCCGCCCCCGCCCGGTTCGCGATGATCGCCCGGCTCTGCAGGTTCACTCTCTCGTCTTTCTCGCGCGTCAACACCACCTCGTAACCGCGCGACTCCAACAGCCGCTTCAACCGCTGCGACACGTCCAGCGTAAAAACCTTCTCCTTCAATCCGAGCTTCGGATTCTGCGTTCCCTGATCCGCGCCGCCATGCCCCGGATCGATCACGATCACCTTCGGCGGTCGCGGCACTTTCTGCAGCAGCGTCGGCCGCAGCAACGGCACCAAACACGTCTCGTAATCCGTCCGGCTCACTTGCGGACGCCCTTTCTGCAACGTCACCGGATCGCCCAGAAAAAATCTCAAACCGCCGATCTTCGCCTCACGGCTGTCCGCCTCGAACTCGAAACGGGTCGTCCTGCTCGAGAGCACAAACTTCCGCCCGCCTTCCGTCGCGAACGTCACTCCCAAACGCTTCGCCACCTCCTCCAACGCCATCGTCTCCACCTTCGCCGCCGCCTTCCCTTTCGCCGCCGGCTTCGGAGTCACCGATTGCTTCGCTCCCGAACCCGCTGGCTTCGAACCACCGGAATTCGTCCCGCTCGCCGGCTTGCTCGCCCCCGGCCGCGTCGGTGCCGACCGCGGCGGCGTCTCCGCCGCCGTCAGCCCCCACACCGCGCTCAGCGCGATCGTCGCTGCGAGAAAGATGCGGGGCGCCGCTGGACGCATCGCCACCGCTCACTCAAGCGCTGCCGTTCGCACCCGACGGCTGCTCTTCCTCGCCGTCGTCCTCTTCCTTCACATGAAACTTCAGCTTCCGCTTGTTCGCCGGCAACGGCGTCAACATCACGTTGATGTTGCGACCGATCAGCTTCGGCTCCGCGTCCGGATGCCCCATGCTCGCAAGCTCCGCCACCGCGCGCTTCATCACGTCGAAACCGATCTCCGTGTGCGCCATCTCGCGGCCGCGAAACTTCAGCCTCAGCTTCACCTTGTTGCCGTGATCGAGAAACTCCTCGGCATGGCGCAGCTTCGTATAGAAATCGTTTTCCGCGATTCGCGCGCTGAACTCGATTTCCTTGATCTTGCTCGCCGTCGCCTTCGAGTGCGTGTGCTTCTTCTGCTCCTCGTAAACGTATTTGCCGAAATCCATGATCCGGCACACGGGCGGCGACGCATTCGGCGCGACCTCCACGAGATCGAGCCCGACCTCCAGCGCCAGATTGATCGCCTTCGGCGTATCCAACACGCCGAGCTGCTTGCCTTCGGGGGAAATCACCCGCACCTGCGGGACCTTGATGCGATGGTTGCGGCGGATGGCCGCGTAAGGGTCGACAGTCCGACCGCGATAAGAAGAGCCGGGGCGGTAACCGCCACCGGCCGAAGGAAACGAAGTAGCCATCAAATAGATCTAATGCTGAGGTGTCTGAGTCGGCGGCGTTCTCGCCGGGAAGCTGGGCAATGACAACAACTAATTCGCCACGGTGTTCCCGATGATGCCGTCAGGTGTCCGCTCATATGCTAAAGCTTTCCCCACAGGAGCAACTGGCTTTCGCATTTGGATTCGAGAATTTGAACCCACCCGCGACCATCGCCGACGAGTAGTCCAGGTGCGTGCCTTTCAGATACAGCGCACTCTTGCTGTCGACCACCACGTCCACCCCCGCCGTCCGCACCACGATGTCTCCTCTCCGCGGCTCCGGCACAAACTTCATCTTGTAACTCAGCCCGTTGCAACCGCCTCCCGAAATCGCGATCCGCAGGAAATCGCCCTGCTTCTCCCGCGCCTTCAACGCTTCCACTTTCACCCCCGCCGCCGGCGTGAGCTTCACCAAATTCTCATTCCCCGCGCGCACCCCCTCCGGCCAAGCCGGCATCGAGCCATCGTTTGTAGGAGCCTGCTTGCAGGCGATCTCTGCAGTTTGATCCGTCATCATCAAAGCGCCGGCAATAAGGCCTCCTCCGTCCGCCGTTGCAACTCGGGAAGGTAGGACCGCTCGCCGCCTCGCCGAATAAATTCGATCCCCTCGGCCCCCTGCTCGCGCTCCCGCTCCCGCTCCTGCTCGTGCTCGTGCTCGTAATCGTGCTCGCACTCGCGCCCGCGCTCCTCCTCACCCCGCCCCCCCCC
>JAFAAS010000143.1 GCA_023426435.1 Verrucomicrobiota bacterium
CCAGGCGGGGTCGAGCGGGCGGAACCATTCGGCGTTGGTGCGGGCGTCGAACCAGGCGCGGCGATATTCGACCTCGTCGGCGGTGAGCGGCGGCGCGAGATAAGGCAGATTCGTGTCGGGATTGATGGTGCCCTCGGCGACGTAATTGGCGGATCCGGCGACGGCGCCGCTGCGGATGCGAAGCGGTTGGGTGACCAGGGTGCCGAGTTGGGCGCGCCAGTCGGCGGGCAGCGGCTGGCTGGCGATTGCGGTGTCGTAGGAGCTGCCGAAGAACCAGCGATTGACCAGAGCTTCGGGGGCGGCCTGCGTGCCATCGGCGGACCATGAACCCCAGGCCTCCTGGGCGAGCGTGTTCATGGTGCGCGCGATGCCGGCCTTGGCCCAGAACGTGGACGGGCCGCGATTCAACGTCGTGTTTTTCTGAAGCGTTTCGAACCAGTTCACGCGCAGGGAAAGTTTGTTGTCCAAGGCGGTGATGAGGACGCCGTAGTCCTTGGTTTCGCCGGATGGTGCGGGGAATTGGTTGCCGTTGATGTCGCGACCAACCTCGGACGGGCGGAAGCTATTCGAGTCGTTGTAGGTGAAACTCAGGCCGATGCCGCGCGGCAGGCGGCGCACGCCGAAGAGCTCGAGCAGTTCGTTGACGTGGAGCACGGCGCCCCAGCTGCGGCGCTGTTCGTCGGCCTTGAGCGGAGTGACATTCGAGTAGTTCCAGTCGGGGCTGAACGGGAGAACGGCGTTGAACGGATCGCGAATAAGTGCGGCGGGTTTGTCCCAGCGCTCGTATTTGTCCTGACGCCAACCGAACAGCGGGACGAGGGCGCCATTCAGGAGTTTGCCCTGCCAGACGAAGGCGGTGGAGTCGGTGGTGTCGTAGCCCTGCGCGGCGCCGGTGTAGAGATCGTCGAGGTGGTCGTGCCAGTTGAGGATGTTGAGATTCGCGTTGTGCCACGTGCTCGAATTGTTGTCCCAGACCAGCGCGTTTTGGGTGGCGCCGGGCGAATGGTCGGACGTGACGCCGCGGATGGCGGAGGACGGAATGGCGTTGAAGTTCGAGACGTCAAGGAGGCTGTCGCCGATGTAGTGAAGGCCCCACCAGCCCTGGTGATTGGCGGAGTTCAGGAGCGGGACGCCGTAGGTGGCGGCGTCCCACGCGTAGAGATTGAAATCGCGGCTGAAGTTTTCGTAGCGCTGGCGGGAGACGATGCCGGTGAAAGTTTGTTCGCCGAAGATCCGGCTGACGAAGTGATCGCTTCCGAGGTGATCGGCGGGATCGAATTTGTAGTAGGCGGTGACGCGCCAGGATTCGCGATCCTCGGTGGCGATGCGGCCGCTGCTGGGGCTGACGATGTAAGGGCGGCCGACGTCGGGATTGGCGGAGTTGTCGCGGAGGGTGGCGTTGACGTCGACGGAGACGCGATTGGAGTTGATGGTATTGGCGAAGCCGGACTCGTAGTTTTCGCGGTAATACGCGGCGTTGAGGCCGAGGCGGCCGTTGAAGTAGGTCTGCGTGAAGGACAGATCGATGTTATCGAATTTATTCCATTCGCCCTTGTTGGGTCCGGCCATGGTGCGATCGACGAAGGCGAGCGGGCCGCTGAGGATCATCTGCGTGGGCCAGAGGGCGGCGCCGAAGCCGTTGAACGTGCGACCGGAGGTGCTTTCGTAGTCGCTGATGAGATCCGAGATGATCGGATTGCCGGCGAAGAAGGCGGCGGTGTTGCGGTTCCACGTGCCGGTGCCGCCCTCGTCGAGATTGGGATTGGTGACGCCGCTGAGACCGCCCCACGGCGAGCCGTCGCGCTGGCGGTAGGCGTCGAGGGCGCCGTTGCCGATCGTGCGGGCGGCGGGGTTTTGGTAGATGGTGGCGGGAGAGCTGTTCCACCAATCGCGCGCGGGCGCGCCGGCGAAGTAGTGCGAGAGCTCGCGGTGCTGCGTGCCGTCGGGTTCCTGCGGGATGCCGTTACTGGTGAGCGGATCATACATCAGGTATTTGTTGAGCGGGCCGAACCAGTTGGTGATGAAGTCGGCGGCCGTGACGGAGATCGGGCGGTTGCCGCGGATGGTGCCCTTTTCGCCCTTGATATCGATCTGGGTGAAGACGTGCGGGGAGAGCTTCGGCTGCCAGCGAAGTGCGCCGTAAACGCGTTTATCGTGGTTGAAGGTGAAGTCCTGGCGGTATTTCGCTTCGTCGTTCAGGGCGGCGACGCGAAGGGCGAGTTGTCCTTTGATGAGGGGGACGTTCACGTCGAGGACCTCGCGATGGGACTCGTGGCTGCCGATGCGGAGCTGGGCCTCGCCGTGGAGCTGGTCGAGATCGGGATCCTTGAGCGTGTTGTTGATGATGCCGGCGGGGCTGCCGAGACCGAAGAGGATGGAGTTGGGCCCGCGCTGGATGTCGATGCGCGAGGTATTGTAGGCGTCCATCGGGATGCTCGTGACGAAGAAATTTCGGGTGAGATCGGCGGTGTTGAGGCCGCGGACGCGCGTGCCGCTTTGCGGGTTGGCGAGCATCTGGTTGCGGTAGGCGTTGTCGTCGGCGTTGCCGCCGTAGAAATTTCCGCCGATGCCGGAAACCTCGGTGCTGGTGGTGTAAACGAGGACGTCGCGGAGATTCGTGGAGCCGGTGTCCTTCAGGAATTCGGTGGTGACGACCGTGATGGCGGAGGCGACATCGCGCAGTTGGGTGTTGAGACGGGAGCCGGCGAGCGAGGACGTGGCGGCGTAGCCATTGTCCTCGGTGCTGACGACCTCGAACGGCGATAGCTGGACGATCTCGTCGGGTTGCTGGCTGGATTCGTCGGAGGCGGCGGTTTGGGCGAGTGAGAGCGGAGCGATTGATGCGAGGAGAAACGCGACGAGGAGCCGAGGCGGGGTAGGTGTGTTCATGGGGTGTTGTCGGGATGTGGGGAAAAGCGGGCTGCGATCAGACCTGGGCGGGCGCGACGCGGTTCAGCGCCAAACGGCGGACGGTCAAACGATGCATCGGGGTAGGGAGCACTGCGGCCGAGGGGTGGGACACGGTAGCTTTGTCAGACACGACCCGCCATCACCTGTTTGGGTGAATCTTCATTTCGCGATGCGGGCGCAGGGATTGAACTGCGTTCCTTGCCAAGCGGGGGAGCGGAGCTTCAAGCTGAGATGTGACCGATCCCTCCCATGCCGCGCCGCTGGCGCCTTCAGTTGAAATTCGCGATGCGGACGCGGCGCTGGAGCGCTTCGTCGAGACGATGGCGAGTCGGAAGCTGGAGCTTTATCCGGAGCAGGAGGAGGCGATCCTGGAGCTGTTTGCGGGGCGCAATGTGATTTTGAATACGCCGACCGGATCGGGGAAATCGCTCGTGGCGGCGGCGTTTCATTACAAGGCGCTGAGCGCGGGCGAGCGGTCGGTTTATACGTGTCCGATCAAGGCGCTGGTGAACGAAAAGTTCCTGGCGCTGTGCCGGGATTTCGGGCCGGAAAACGTCGGGATGATGACGGGGGATGCGAGTGTGAATCCGCAGGCGCCGGTGCTGTGTTGCACGGCGGAGATTTTGGCGAACATCGCGCTGCATCGCGGGGATCGCAGCGACATTCGGGCGGTGATCATGGACGAGTTTCATTATTACTCGGATCCAGAACGTGGATACGCGTGGCAGGTGCCGCTGCTGACGATGCCGCAGGCGAGGTTCTTGTTGATGTCGGCGACGCTCGGCGGGACGGAGTTTTTCGAGAAAGAGCTGGAGAAGTTGACGGGGGTGCCGGCGGTGACGGTGCGGAGCGATCGGCGGCCGGTGCCGTTGGAGTTCGAGTATTCGGAGATGCCGCTGGCGGAGCGGGTGGCGGAGTTGCTGCAGATGAAGCGGGCGCCGGTGTATCTGGTTTATTTTACGCAACGAGCGGCGGCGGAAGCGGCGCAGGATCTGATGAGTTTGAATGTGTGCTCGAAAGAGGAGAAGGCGGCGCTGGCGGAGGCGTTGGAGGGAGTGAAATTCAACAGCCCGTATGGGAAGGATATGAAGCGCTGGCTGCGTCACGGCATCGGCGTGCATCACGCCGGGCTGCTGCCGAAGTATCGGATCGTGGTGGAGCAGCTGGCGCAGAAAGGGTTGTTAAAACTTATTTGTGGAACGGATACGCTCGGCGTGGGGATCAATGTGCCGATTCGCACGGTGGTGTTTACGCAGCTGTGGAAATACGATGGGGCGAAAGCGGCGGTGTTGAGCGTGCGGGATTTTCGGCAGATTGCGGGACGCGCGGGGCGAAAAGGGTATGACGATAAAGGCTATGTGATCGCGCAGGCGCCGGAGTGGATGATTGCGAACAAACGCGCGGAAGAGAAAGCGGCGGGCGATCCGAAGAAGCAGAAGAAATTGGTGAAGCAGCGGGCGCCGGAAGGCAGCGTGGGCTGGGATGCGAAGACCTTCGAGCGATTGCAGACGGCACCGGCGGAAGGGTTGACGTCGAAGTTCGACGTGACGCACGGGATGCTGCTACTGGTGTTGAGTCGGGAGACGGATGGGTGTCGCGCGATGCAGAAGATTATCCGGGCGTCACATGAGCCGGCGGCGAAAAAGAAGGCGTTGCGGCGGCGAGCGTGGCAGTTGTTTCGCGCGCTGGTGGAGCGCGGGATCGTGGAGATTTTGCCGAAGGAGGAACGCGGCGCGGAGGGGAGAAAAGTGCGGGTGAACGTGGAGTTGCAGGAGGATTTTTCGCTGCATCAAGCGCTGTCGCTTTATCTGATCGACACGTTGCCGCTGTTGGAGCGCGAGTCGCCGGAGTATGCGTTCGATGTGCTGACGTTGTGTGAAGCGATCGTGGAGGATCCGGAGCAGATTTTGCGGCGGCAGGTGGATAAGTTGAAGACGGAGAAACTTGCGGAGATGAAGGCGGCGGACGTGCCGTATGAGGAGCGGATGGAGAAATTGGAGCAGGTGGAGCATCCGAAGCCGCGGCGGGAGTTTATCTACGACACCTTCAATGCGTGGACGGCGGCGCATCCCTGGGTAGGGCAGGAGAACGTGCGGCCGAAGTCGATCGCGCGGGAAATGTATGAGCGCTATCTGTCGTTCGCGGAGTATGTGCGCGAATATGGGTTGGAGCGATCGGAAGGGTTGCTGCTGCGGCATCTCTCGCAGACCTGGAAAGTGTTGAGTCAGACGGTGCCGGAGAGCGCGAAGACGGAGCCGGTGGTCGAGATGGAGGAATATTTCCGGGAGCTGATTCGCGGGATCGACGCGAGTTTGCTGGAGGAATGGGAACGGTTGAAGGATCCGAATTATGTGGCGGCGGAGGAAGGCGGGGCGGAGAAGCCGGCGCGGCCATCGACCTTTGATGTGACGCGGGATCGCGACGGATTTCGGCGAATGGTGCGCGCGGCGGTGCTCGGGTTTTTGCAGGACGTGGCGGCGCGGGACTGGGAGGCGGCGGCGGGACGATTGGAAGGCGCGGGCGAGAAGGAAGCGCGAAGGATCGAGGATGCGTTTCGCGTTTATTTCGAGGAGCGCGGGCGGATGCGGCTCGATCCGGAAGGACGCTCGGCGAAACACACGCATTGGGACGAAGAGAGCGAGAGCGGTGTGTGGCGCGTGGCGCAGGTGCTCGTCGATTTCGAGGAGTTGAACGATTGGGAGGCGACGTTCGGTGTGTCGTTGGCGGAGTCGCGCGCGGCAGATCGGGTGGTGTTGCGA
>JAFAAS010000028.1 GCA_023426435.1 Verrucomicrobiota bacterium
CCACCCCCGCTTCCTTCAACACCTCCGCCGGCGCCTCCCACGGCGCATGCAAAAACTCATTCGGCACCTTCGCCAGCTCCGGCACCCACCGCCGCACATAATCGCCGCGCGCGTCGAACTTCTGCCCCTGCAACACCGGCGCAAAAATCCGAAAATACGGCGACGCATCCGCCCCGCACCCCGCACTCCACTGCCAGCCGAGCGTGTTGTTCGCCAGATCCGCATCCACGAGCGTGTCCCAAAACCACGCCGCGCCCGCCGTCCACGGCAACCGCAGATGCTTCACCAGAAACGACGCCACGATCATGCGCACACGGTTATGCATCCATCCCGTCTTCCACAACTGCCGCATCCCCGCATCCACGATTGGATATCCCGTTTTCCCCTTCTGCCACGCCCGCAACTTCACTCCTCCTGCATCCTCCGCCCACGGAAATCTCGCAAACTCCTCCCGCATCGGCCGCTCCACCGTATGCGGAAAATGATACAAAAGATGATGCGCAAACTCCCGCCATCCGATCTCCGCCAGAAACACCTGCGCTCCCTTGCTCGGCGGAAACACCCCGCTGTCCTTCGCCCGCGCCTTCACCGCCGCCCAAATCTGACGCGGTGACACCTCCCCGAAATGCAGCGCCGCCGACAACCGCGACGTCCCTTCCTTCGCCGGCTCGTCACGGGCCTCATCATATTCATCCATCCCTTCCGCAACAAATCCCCGCAGCCTTCGCGCCGCACTCGCCTCGCCCGGCTCCCAGCACTCCCGCAGCCCGCCATCCCACGCCACCTTCGGCTCCAGCTGCAAGGTCTCCAATTCCAGCGACTGCGGCCAGGCCTGCGGTGCCCGCAACATCTCCCCCGCTCCCAATTTCACCGGTGGCGACACCGGCAGCGTAAGACAATGCCGCCAAAATGGCGTGAACACCTGAAACGGCCGCCCTTGCTTGTTCGCGATCGTCTGCGGCTCGTGCAACAGCGCCGCATTGAAGCTCCTCGCGTCCAACCCGCCCGCCGCAAATTCCGTTTTGATCTTCGTGTCGCGCTCGATCCCCGCCGGTTCGTAACGACGATTCCAATACACCGCCTCCGCTCCCGTTTCCTCCACCAGTCGTCGCAGCACCGCGCGCGCATCGCCGCGCGCGAGAACCAATCGCGAACCCCGCTCCCGCAAGCTGTCGTCGAGCGCCGCCAGCGAACGATGCAGCCACCACTTCGTCGCACCGCCCAATCGCCAGCGTTCATCCGGCTCGTCCTCCAACACAAAAAGCGGCACCACCGCCCCACCGCGTTTCACCGCCGCCTGCAGCGCCGGATTGTCCTGCAACCGCAGATCCCGCCGAAACCAGACAATCGCCGCCCTCATACGCTAATTGGATCCTCCCGCGACCACTCGCCGGTTGTCATTCTGAGCGAAGCGAAGAATCCACGGCCACAATCGCAGGAGGTCTCCACAAGAACGTTTGGTCCGACCCGTCATCGAAACGCGCTCCGCGGTCCCGCCGTCCCCGTCACTCCATCACAACGACTCCCGATACAACTCCTCGTAACCCGCCGACGCGCTTTTCCAGCTGAAATCCCGCGCCATCCCGCGCTGCTGCACCGCCGCATACCGCGGCTTGTCCGCGAACAACTTCATCGCCCGCCCCAACGCCGCCCGCAACGACGCCGCATCCGGTTCGCACATGATTCCCGTGCCGTTCGCCGGCTTCTCATCCGCGTCGATCACCGTATCCGCCAATCCACCCACACGGCTCACGATCGGCACCGTGCCGTAAATCTGCGAATACATCTGATTCAATCCGCACGGCTCGAACAGCGACGGCATCACAAAAAAATCGCTGCCCGCCTCCACCAGATGACTCATCGCT
Organism: Verrucomicrobiota bacterium; assembly: GCA_023426435.1. Taxonomy (GTDB): domain Bacteria; phylum Verrucomicrobiota; class Verrucomicrobiia; order Opitutales; family Opitutaceae; genus Opitutus. The sequence goes on from JAFAAS010000028.1 coordinate 1,866, forward strand.
TCATCGAGTTTCGCCGTGAGCGACACCTTGTTCGGCGCCCGCGCCGCGAGCTTCTGCATCGCTTCCTGATACTTCTTCTCGCCCGTCCCGAGCACCACCAACCGGCAGTCTTCCTTCAAAAAGAAGTCCTGATTCGCGAGCACCAGATCCACGCCTTTCTGCTCCGTCAGCCGCGCCACCATCCCGAAAACCGGACCGCTAAACTCCGGCTCAAAACCGCAACGTTTCAACAGCTCCGCGCGGCACGCCGCCTTGCCCGCCATGTTCCCCGCCGAATACCGCATCGGCAGCAGCGAATCGCTCGCCGGATTCCAAACCTGCGTATCCACGCCATTCAGCAAACCCACCAGATCGTCCGCCCGCGTCTGCACCACGCCTTCCAATCCACACCCGAACTCCGGCGTCTGAATCTCTTGCGCATACCGCGGACTCACCGTCGTCACGCGATCCGCAAACAAGATGCCCGCCTTCATGAAGCTCACCTGCTCGTAATATTCCAACCCATCCACGCTGTTCAGCTCCTCCGGCAAATTCATCCGCCAAAACACCCCGCGCGGAAAAATCCCCTGAAACGCGATGTTGTGAATCGTGAAGATCGTCCGCATCGCGAGCGTCACCCCCTGCCGCCGTTCCGCATCGCGCAACATCAGCGGCAGCAACGCCGCCTGCCAGTCGTGCGCATGCACCACATCCGCCTGCAAATCTCCCAACCGCAGCGTCTCCACCACGCCTTTGCAGAAAAAGATGAACCGGTCCGCATTATCCTCGTAGTCGCGCTCGCCGTTTCCATACGGCGCCCGACGGTCGAAAAACTCCTCCCGGCAAATCAGATGCACCGTCAGATTCTTCCGCGGCGAAAACACCCGCACGTCGCCCGACAAAAATTGATTCCCCATCTCGATCTTCAACCGCAACCGCCGCTGCGCCCCCGCCGCATCCTTGTGCTCCAGCACCGACCTGTATCCAGGCACGAATACAGTCACTTCATGCCCGCTGTCCGCCAGCATGCCCGCCAGCGATCCCACGGCGTCCGCGAGCCCTCCCGTCTTGATGTAAGGAAACAGCTCACTCGCAACATGGACGATTTTCATCGGACTGCCTGGGGAATTGATGGGTGCCACATTTCTGCCACTCGAATGAACGCCAGGCGGACAAACGGCGGCAGGTGAAAAGTGAATTCAGAACGGGAACTCATCCACGCAAATCTCAGGTAGTCAATTCAGAGCGGGAACGAAGGCCCCCTGACGAACCAAGCCAACGAGCTGCGCGAACGCTAAACGGAGAAACTAACCACGTATTTGCAGCGGGACATCAGAAACGGCGACTTCCCCCCCCGCACTGAAGCGCCGGCAACAGATCGGCCTCGGTCACCCCAAAACCCGTCCGTCCTGCAAAATCGTATGACCTCCCAGCCGTGCATGTGGAAGCGCGGAGCTGCTCTCGTTGCCCTCTCAACGAGCTTGCAGCTGCCGCTTTTTGCTCAAGTCGCGTCGTCAACAGACACCACGCAAGAAACCCGGGACGAAGTAGTCCTCCTTTCTCCCTTTGAAGTGCGCACCGATCGCGACGTCGGCTACACCGCCACGTCCACGCTCGCCGGCAGCCGCATGAACAGCGACCTGCGCGACACGCCGTCCGCCATCTCGGTCATGAACCGGGAGTTTCTCGACGATATCGGCGCGCTCAGCGTCAACGACACCGTCGAGTTCGCCATGAACATGGCGCCAGACATGGACGCCACCGGCAACTCCACCACCGAAAACAATTTCAGCTTCCGCGTCCGCGGCATCGGCGGCGCTCAACGCGCCCGCAACTACTTCCGCACCCAGCTGAACGCCGACCTCTACAACGTCGACCGCATCGACCTCGCTCGTGGCCCGAATTCGATCCTCTTCGGCGAGGCCTCGCCCGCCGGCCTGATCAACACGTCCACCAAGTTCGCCCGCATCGGCCGCAACTTCGGCTCCGTGCAACTCCGCACCGGCAGCTACAGCGAAAAGCGCGCGTCTCTCGACTACAACCTGTCCCTCGCCGACAAGGCCGCCGTCCGCGTCAACCTCCTCGCTCAGGACACCGACGGCTACCGCGATTTCGAATTCCAAAAGAAAAAGGGCATCGCCCTCGCCGGCGCCTGGCGTCCGTTCCGCCAAACCCAAGTCCGCATCGAAGGGGAAAAGATCGATATCGACGAAAACCGTCCACGCCCGTGGACCGTGTGGGACGGCTACACCGCCTGGGTGGATGCCGGCAGCCCGCTCGCCGGTAACCCGACGCAATGGGGCCAAACCCTCGGCACCAACATCAGCAATCGCCTCGGCAACAACCAGGTGATGTATTTCCAGAACGGCCCTCTCGCCGGACAGGCGCTGTTCACCGGCAATCCCGCCAACGCCAACCCGGAAAGCTTCCGCATTTCGCTCGGATCGCGTAACATCATCAACACGCCCAACAACGTGCTCGATGAGACGCGTTTCCCGCGTGACGGCAATCCCGTCGGCCCCACCGCCCGCTCGAACTCGCACGCGGAAGTCGGCGGCATCTATCTCGAACAGACCATCGGCGAGGACCTCACCTTCGAACTCGCCGCCGGCTTCGAGAATGAAACCCGCGTGTGGAACAACCCCATCGGTTTCGGCAGCATTTCGCTCTTCTACGATGTCAACGCCTACCTCCCGCAGTTCGATGCGCAGGGCAACCAGACCGGCATCGTCGCCAACCCCATGGCGGGTAAGCCGCTCATCGCCTCCACCGGCTCGACGCTCCGGACCTTCGATTATGCGCGCGCCCAGTATCGCGCGACCGGCGCGTATCACCTGGATTTCCGCAAACTCATGAAGCGCGAGTCGCTCGCCACGCGCATCCTCGGGCACCATCGCATCGCGGGCCTCGTCTCGTCGGAAAAATTCACCGTCGACCGCTTCGACTACCGGGAAGTCAATTCCAGCCCGAACCGTCTCGTGGCGGACTACTTCAACGCCTCCAATGCCATCACGCGCGTGAACTACTACGATCCGTTCGCCCCGAACGCCGAAGATCGCGGCTTGTTGGCCTTCGAGAAGAACCCGATCACCAACGTCCCGATCTTCGGCACGTCCTTCTCCCGTCCCCAAACCCTCGGCAAATCCGTCACGGCCGAGTGGCTGCGCAACGACTGGCGCTACTCCGAGAACCAGCTCGATACCCGCCTGCTGGCCGCGCACAGCTACCTCTGGGACGATCGCGTCGTGCTGCTCTTCGGCTTCCGCCACGACGACACGAAGACCTACGGCTCCGATCGCGTCGCCGATCCCGTGACCAATCTCACGCTCGGCTACAATCGTCGTGCCCGGCCGGATACCGACACCGGCGGCAACACCAGCACGCGCGGCATCGTCTTCCACGCCACGAAGAACATTTCTCTCTTCTACAACGAAGCCGATAACTTCGCCGTGCAGACCGCCCGCGAGCTCTTCAACGAAACCGACAAGAATGTCCCCGTTGGCAACCGCACCGGCGTCGGCAAGGACGCCGGCGTTAAGTTCAGCCTCTTCGGCGGCAAACTCTACAGCTCGTTCGCCTGGTATGAGACCGCCGACGTCGGCCAGGCCGTTTCCGTCAACGGCAACTACCGCGGTTTCGTGAACCGGATCTGGCAGGCGCTCAACACCGCCAACCCGACCCAGTTCTCCTCGCTCATCGAAACCGAGGGCGATGACACCGTTTCGCTGCAGAGCGAAGGCTACGAATTCGAGCTCACCGCCAACCCGACGCGCCAGCTCCGCCTCGCGTTCAACATCAAGAAATCGAAGACCACGAACAGCGACTTGCTGCCCAACGTCCAAGCCTACCTCAATGCGCACCGCGCCACCTGGGAGGCCAACTCCGCCGTCCCACTCGTGATCGCCACCAACGGCGCGCTCACCATCGGCCAACTCCTGCCGCTGCTCGACGAAGTCCTCAACAACGACCTCGGCGCCGAGGGCCGCGCTCCCGTTCGCGATCGCGAGATCATGGCCAATCTCACGGGCAATTACACCTTCGACCAGGGCTTCATCAAAGGCCTCGGCATCGGCTCAGCCGTCCAATACCGCGGCAAATCCGTGATCGGTTACCGCGTCGTCACCGACGGCGAGCCGGTCTACGCCCCATCCTACACGACGGCCAATGCGTGGCTCTCCTACAGCCGGAAGATCAATCCCCGCGTCAACATGCGGCTCCAATTGAACGTCAACAACCTGTTCGACTTCGATACCCCCCAGCCCGTTGCCAGCGCCGAGCCCACCGTGATCGACAACCGCACTCCGCCGCTCACCAACGGGGTTGCTTACGTCTTCTATCTTCCCACTCCGCGCACCTACAGCCTGTCGGCGACGTTCAGCTTCTGACCGACCCGCCTGGAGTTCATCAGCCAATCACTATCACGGCCGCTCTCACCGAGCGGCCGTTTTCTCTCTACGCCCCCCGCCTTCGTTCGAAGGTCAGAATACCAAACCTGCCTCATTTTGTTCACGCCCATGAGCCGTTCCAACTCCCCCCACGTTCCGCGCAACACCCGACGCGTCGCCAAAATGTCACTACGCCCTTCGTCCCTTCGACGTCACGCCCGAGTGGCCATCCTTGCCTCACTGCTCCCGATCGCCGCGCTGGCTCAATCGGATCCCGCGCCCGCGACCACCGAGACTCCCCGGCCGCGCCGCGAGATCATCTGGAACAACATCCCGGCCCAGCCGCATCCGCTGGTCTCGCATCACGATTTCCACAGCGAGGCGATGCAACGCACCGTCGGCTACACCGTGTATCTCCCTCCGTCCTACGCGACCGACACCGCTCGCCGCTTTCCGGTGCTCTACTTTCTCCACGGCGCCGGCGGCAATGAAAACGCCGACGGCCCCGGTTTCGCCGGAATCATCGATCGCCTGATCCGCGCCGGCCGCATTCCGCCCGTCGTGTGCGTGTTTCCCAACGGCGGCATGAGCGGCTACCGCAACCATCCGGAAACCGGCCTCAACGTCGAAACGATGCTCACCCAAGAGCTCGTTTTGCTCATCGATCAAAACTACCGCACGCTCCCCCGCCGCGAATCACGCGTCATCGGCGGCTTTTCGATGGGCGGTGGCGGCGCCCTGAGACTCGCGCTCACGCATCCCGACCTCTTCAGCGCCGCCGCCTCGTGGGCCGGCAGCGTCGCCAACCGACGCACCCGCGAACTTCCCCCCGAGCTCAACGTCGACATGCTCCGCGCCCAGGAGCCCACCGTGCGGCTGCTGATGATCGTCGGCTACGAAGACGAATCCGCCCTCGCCGGACACCTGCCGTTCATCGACCTGCTCCGCGAGGCCCGGTATTCCTTCACGTTCCGCACGCTCCGCGGCGTCCCGCACAACCTGGGCCGCTACTACGAACTCACCGGCGAAGATTTCGCGACCTTCCTGCTCAACGACGTGAGGACCGACGACCGCCAATAGATCTCCCCAGCCGTCGTGCGCCCACCGAACAGCGCGCGCCCTCCTCAAGCCCACCTCACGGTGGGCTTTTCTTTTTCGGCATTGTCGGTAGCCTGCGTTCACCGAATTTCATCGCGCTGACTTGAGAGGCACGTATTCGTAAGTCCAATTCACCGCCCGGCCTGCGCGCCGCGCCCCGAAATTATTACATGACCCTTAGAGACCGCCTGCTCGCTCTTCTGCGAGAACCCCATTACAAACCCGCCAACGAGCCCGAACTCCTCCGCCGCCTCGATCTCCCGAAAAAACGTCGTGGCGCGCTCGCGCACGAAATTCGCCAGCTCCTCGCCCGCGGCGAAATCGTTCGCACCACCGGCGGCCGCCTGCAACTGAAGGTAGGGCGCGTTGTCCCCAACGCGCCGTCCGCCCGCGCCAAAAGCGAGAAAAGTCCCTCGCCCGCCGCCACCACCACCGGCGGCCGCAAAGTCTTCACCCCTTCAAAACGCCGCGCCGCCGCATCTCCAACGCCCGCCCCTATCGCCCCCGCGCCCGCCCCGACAAAACCATCTAAAAAATCCGGTCGCGCCACTCCTACCCGCGCCTCCCTCTCCTCCGACCAACTCATCGGCCGCATCCAATTCCGCGCCGGCGGCTCCGCGTTTGTCGTCCTCGAAAACCGCGACACCGGCACGCCCGATCTCAGCCAGCCTTCGATCCAAATCTTTCCCGAAGACGCCGGCGTCGCCCTCCCCGGCGATCGCGTCGTCGTCCGCATCCACCCGGGTCGCCGCGGCAAACGCCCCGGCGAACGCATCGGCGGCGTCGAACAAATCCTCGAGCGCGGCCGCGCGTCCATCGTCGGCGATCTCCGCCGCCGCGGCCGCAGTTTCTACGCCGCCCCCGACGATCCGAAGTTCGTCTACGATATCCACATCGACGACCCCGCCCGCTCCCGCATCGAGCCCACGCCGCAGGTCGGCGACAAGGTCGTCGTCGAACTCGACGACTGGAAACACCGCCGCGATCCCATCACCGGCACACTCAAATCCCGCCTCGGCCGCACCCACGAACCGCGCGCCGAACTGCTCGGCGTTTTCGAGAAATTCAATCTCGCCTCCCACTTCCCCGCCGACGTCGAACGCGAAGCCGCCGCCATCCCCAATCGCGTCGACCCGAGCGAATTCGCCGACCGTCTCGACTACCGCGACGCCGCCGTCTTCACCATCGATCCCGACGACGCCAAGGATTTCGACGACGCCCTGTCCTACGAAAAACTCCCCAATGGCGACACCAAGATCGGCATCCATATCGCCGACGTCTCCGCCTACGTAAAACCCGGCTCCGCCCTCGATCGCGAAGCCCAGCGCCGCGGCAATTCCACCTACCTCGTCGGCGTCGTCATCCCGATGCTGCCCGAGAAACTTTCGAACGGTCTCTGCTCCCTCGTCGAGGGCGAAGACCGTCTCTGTAAAGCCGTCTTCCTCACCTTCGCCAAAAATGGCCGCCTGAAAGAAACCGCGTTCGCCAACACCGTCATCCGGTCCCGCAAACGGCTCACCTACAAACAGGCCTACGCACTGCTGTTCGAAAACGATCTCGATCGCGTCCGCGCCCTCCCGCTCCCGCCCAAACACCAAACCGGCTCCACCGGCCGCGCCCTCAACTCCCTCTCCGACGCCGAACTCGTCGATCTCCAAACCTGGGTCCGCGCCCTCTGGAAAATCGCCGCGAAACTCCGCAAGGATCGCTTCGCCCACGGGAGCCTCGATCTCGACATGCCCGAGACGAAGATCTTCGTCGACGAACAGGGCTACGCCGACCGCCTCGAGAAAATCGAAAACGACGAGAGCCACCAGCTCATCGAAGAGTTCATGCTCGCCGCCAACGAAGCCGTCGCCCGCCTCACCCGCACGCACCGGCTTCCTTCGCTTTACCGCGTCCACGACGAGCCCGATCCCGAAAAACTCGAGGAATACCGCCAGCTCCTCGAAAGCTTTCACATCCACCCCGGCGACCTCACCCAGCGCGACTCCATCAACAAGCTGCTCGAAACCCTCAGCACCCACCCGCAGGGTTACACGCTCCGGACCCAGCTTCTCCGCAGCCTGAAAAAAGCCGCCTATCGCGCCACGCCCGACGGCCACTACGGCCTCAACAAAAAAGACTACACGCACTTCACGTCTCCAATTCGTCGATACGCCGACCTCGTCGTCCACCGCGTCTTCGACTACTACCTCGTGAAACACGAAGGCCAGCGGTCCCGCGGACAACCGAACTACAACCTCGCCGGCATCGAACGCCTCGGCGAACACCTCAGTCTCACCGAAATCAACAGCGCCGAGGCCGAGCGCGAGAGCATCAAGATCAAGCTCCTCGAGTTCTTCGAACGCGAGATGCACAAGAAGCAAAAGACCCGCTTCGCCGCCGTCATCACCGATGTCCGCCAAAACGGTTTCTTCATCGAGCTCGTCGAATCGATGACCTTCGGCTTCGTCGCCGCGTCGACCCTTACCGACGACCACTACACGCTCAACAACGCCGGCACCATGCTCGTCGGCCGGAAGAAGAAGCGCCGCTTCGCCCTCAACGACCGCCTCGACGTCATCGTCGACCGCGTCGACCGCTTCAAGCGCCTCATCGACTTCCGCCCCGCCTGAAAATTGTAGAGCGGGGTCTCCCGACCCCGCCGTCCGCACCGTAGGTTGCGCGCTCGTCGCGCAACTCACCATTCCTTCGTAGCCCGCGAGCCCCCTCGCGCCCCTGCCGCGTCACCTCAAATCACGGCTGCCCTCCGCCGGCCGTGATTTGATCCCGCCGTCAAACGCGCCTACCTTCCCGCGCCCTCCTTCCCGCCATGAAGCCCGCGCGCTTCGTCTCATTTCTCCTCGCCCTCGCCGCGGTCGCCGCGCCCGCATCCGCCGCCGCGCCAGCCCCCGACCGCCCGCACCTCCAAGCCATCCAAACCACGGAACCGCGCTTCCCTCCGGCCCTCGTCGCCCAAGGCATTACGTCCGGCGAAGCGTGGATCGTCCTCAACGTCGACGCCGAAGGCCGCGTCACCGACGCCCTCGTCAGCCGCTACACGCATCGCTCCCTCGCCGACGAAGCCATGCGCCTCATTCGCGCCTGGAAATTCCACCCCGTCGTCGTCGACGGCCAACCCGTCGGCGTTTCCACCGAGCTTCGCTTCCACTTCGAAGCCACCGGCGCCATCATCAGCCTCGACGCCATGCGCACCGTCGAACTTCTCACCCGCAACCTCGGCGATCCCGCGTATCATAAAATCATCTACAACGCCGCCGAGCTCGACGCCCTCCCCGCCGCCACCCGCCGCGTTTCCCCAGAACATCCCGGACGTCTCCGCGCCAACCCCACCGCCGACTACAAAGCCGTCCTCGAATTCATCGTCGACGAAACCGGCCGCCCCCGCTTTCCCGCCCTCGTGAGCGCTTCCCATCCCGAATTCGGCAACCGCGCCGTCGAAGCCCTCCTGCAATGGCAATTCACCCCACCCATGCGCGACGGCAAACCCGTCTCCGCCCGTGTCCGCCAGGAATTCATCTTCCCCAACTCGTGATCCCGTCTCCGCGTCACCGAGCGAACATTGCTCGCACCGCCATCCGCTGACGCATCCGACATTTGCCTTTCCTTCGGGCCTGCGCAGACCGTTGCCCATCATGCCACACTACGAGTTCACCACCCACTTCCGTCGCATCTACGACCACGCCGTCGCCCTCTACGCCAAAGGTCAGCGCGGCGCCGACACGTTCTTCGACCACGACCAACTTGCGTTCCTCTCCGCCAACGGCATCACCGCGCAGCACCTCTACGACTACGCCGAGGATCACAACAACTACAACGGCGAGCCCGGCTTCGAAAACGCCCTCACCATCGAAACCGTCCGCCGCGACTACTTCCTCAACGTCCAGCAAGGCCGCGCCTCCACCACCGTCCTCGACGAATCCAAACTCCCCGCCAAAACCGACTCCGTCCGCGGCATCGAATGGCTTCCGCGCATCATCCCGAAAGCCAAAGCCAAGCTCCGCGGCGAACTCCCCGCGTCCCTCATGTATTGCTGCGGCGGAGACAGGCGTTTCCTCAAAGCCCACGACATCCTCCCCGCCGAATTTCTCTCGCTCATCTGGCGCCACGAATCCAACGACCAGGCGATCATCGACTGGGTCGCCCAGCGCAGCGCCACAAAATGACGGGGCTTTAAGCCCCGCGCCCACGGAACCCGACAGCCCGCCCCGATCCATCGGGGCCCTCGTCGGTTTTTTTGTTGGCGTCTCCCGCCATCGCTCCCCCGCAACTTTTCCACCCTCTCCGCGTCTGCCCGTTGACTCGCGAAACCGCCTTCCCCACTGATCGCCCAGCGACCTTCCGCGCCTCTTTCGCTCTCCCCACCCCGCCTTTCCACCCGCGCCCCCCATGCCCAAATACAACCTCAACGTAAACGGCCAGTCTCGCACCGTCGACGTGCCCGCCGACACCCCGCTGCTCTGGGTGCTTCGCGACAACCTCGAACTCGTCGGCACCAAATACGGCTGCGGCATCGGTCAGTGCGGCGCTTGCACCGTCCATCTCGACGGCGTTCCCAACCGCTCCTGCCTCACGCCGGTCTCCACCGCCACCGGCATGCAGATCACCACCATCGAGGGTCTCGCCGCCGATTCCGAACATCTTCACCCGCTGCAGGAAGCCTGGTGCGAACTCGACGTCGCCCAATGCGGCTACTGCCAGGCCGGCCAGATCATGACCGCCGCCGCGCTCCTCAAGCGCAATCCCAACCCTTCCGACTCCGACATCAACGACGCCATGGCCGGCAATCTCTGCCGTTGCGCCACCTACACCCGCATCCGCCAGGGCATCCAACGCGCCGCCGCCCTCGCGTCCGGCACCGCCAAGAAAGAGGAGGTCGCATCATGAGCCCCACGCCCGCCCTTTCCAACGAGCTCGACCGCCGCAGCTTCCTCAAAGTCTCCGCCGTCGCCGGCGGCGGCCTCGTTCTCGGCTTCTACCTCAAATCGTCCTCCAACACCTTCGCCGCCGACCAGATCGTCAACGCCTCCACCGAAGTCCCCGCCGGCGACTTCATCCCGGGCGCCTACATCCGCATCGCGAAAAACGGCGTCGTCACGCTCATCTCCAAAAACCCCGAGTGCGGCCAGGGCATCAAAACCGCCCTGCCCATGGTCATCGCCGAAGAGCTCGAGGTGAATTGGAAGGACGTCGTCGTCGAACAAGCCGACTACCTCCCCGCCTACAAATCGCCGTGGTATGGCGCGGGCGGCTCCACTTCCACGCCCAACCACTACGACCTTTTCCGCCGCGCCGGCGCCACCGCGCGCACGATGCTCATCACCGCCGCCGCGCAAACCTGGTCCGTCCCCGCGAGCGAGTGCTTCGCCAGGGAAACCGCGATCCACCACCGCCCCACCGGCCGCAAACTTTCCTACGGCGAACTCGTCTCCAAGGCCGCGCTTCTTCCCGTCCCCGACGAAAAATCCGTCCAACTCAAAGACCCCAAGGATTACACCTTGATGGGCAAACGCATCTCGGGCGTCGACAACCCCAAGCTCGTCCGCGGCGAAGCCCTCTTCGGCATCGACGTCAAACTGCCGGGCATGCTCTACGCCGTTTACGAGAAATGCCCCGTCTTCGGCGGCAAGGTCGTCCGCGCCAACATCGATCGCATCAAATCCCTTCGCGGCGTCCGCGACGCATTCATCATCGAGGGCACCGACAACCTCACCGGCCTCATGCCCGGCGTCGCCATCGTCGCCGACTCCACCTGGGCCGCCCTCAGCGCGCGCCAGCAACTCCGCGTCACGTGGGACGAAGGCAAAACCGCCAACGAAAACTGGTCCGACCACGTCGCCAAAGCCGCGGAAATCGGCCCCAAGCCCGGCGAGAACAAACTGCGCGACGACGGCAACGTCGACGCCGCCTTCGCCGATTCTTCCCACAAGGTCGTCGAGTCCGCCTATACGTATCCATTTATTTCACACGCCAATCTCGAGCCGCAAAACTGCACCGCGTGGTTCAAGGACGGCGGCTTCGAAGTCTGGGCGCCGTCGCAAAACCCCGGCTCCGGCCAGGACCTCATCAGCAAGACGCTCAACGTCCCCGCCGACAAAGTCCTCGTCCACGTCACCCGCATGGGCGGCGGTTTCGGTCGCCGCCTCACCAGCGATTTCATGGTCGAGGCCGCCGCCATCGCCCAGCGCGTCGACGCTCCCGTGAAACTCACCTGGACGCGCGAGGACGACCTTCGCCACGACCATTATCGCCCGGGCGGTTTTCACTTCCTCAAGGGCGCCGTCGACTCCAACGGCAAAGTCGTCGCATGGCGCAATCACTTCGTCACCTTCGGCAACACCAAGGATCGCCCGGGCAGCGGCGGCTCGCTCAACCCCGACGAATTCCCCGGCCGCTGGATCCCCAATTTCCGCGGCGAACAAACCGTCCTCGAAACCGGCATCCCCATGGGCCCGTGGCGCGCCCCCGGGAGCTGCGTCTTCTCCTGGGTCATCCATAGTTTCATCGACGAGCTCGCCCACGCCGCCAACCGCGACCGCGTCGAGTTCCTCCTCGAACTCCTCGGCGATCGCGACGTCATGCCCGGCACCGGCGAACGCGGCCAGCCCTACAACGTCGCCCGCATGCGCGGCGTCCTGAAACTCGCCGCCGAAAAAGCCCAGTGGGGCAAAAAACTTCCCCGCGGCCAGGGCCAGGGCGTCGCGTTTCACTTCAGCCATCGCGGCTACGTCGCGCAAATCGCCGATGTCACCGTCTCCCAAGACGGCACGCTTAAAGTCGACAAGGTCGTCTCCGCCATCGACGTCGGCGCCCAGATCATCAACCCGAGCGGCGCCGAAAATCAGGCCGAAGGCTCCGTCGTCGACGGCCTCAGCGCGATGATGTATCAGGATCTTGATATCGTGCGCGGACGCGTCGTGCAGGGTAACTTCAACGACTATCCGCTCCTCCGCATGCCCGACTCCCCGGCAATCATCGAGACGCACTTCCTGCGCACCGATAATCCCACGACCGGCGTCGGCGAGCCCGTCATCCCCCCGACCGCCCCCGCCATCGCCAACGCGATCTTTGCCGCCACCGGCAAACGCGTGCGCGAGTTCCCCCTCACCAAAACCGACCTCAGCTGGTCCTGACCCAACTCGAAATCCTTCCTCAACCGGGCCGGTCCTCTCGACCGGCCCTTTTCGTTGGTAGGGCGCGTTGTCCCCAACCCGCCGCCTCACGCCTCATCCGCCCCAACCTCGCACTTTGACTCCCTTTGGCTTTCGTATCCGCACCGCCACTCGCCCTCCCATGCCTTCCCGCGACTACCTCCTCCGCCTCATCGAGCAAGTCGGCCAACTCCTCGCCCGCGTCGTCGAGCAACGCCAAAACCACGCCCCGCAGGAAGCCCTCCAATCCGTCATGGCCGCCTGCGAACGTCTCTTCGGCCTCTCCGCCGTCGAAATCTTTCAACACACGCCCGACCAACACATCCGCATGCTCGCCGACGGCGAACTTCCCGAAACCGCGCGCGACAAAATCCTCATGTATGCCGCGCTCAACGCCGAAGCCGGCCGCTGCTACACCGAACTCGGCAACCCTCCTTTCGCGCAACAATCCTTTCACAACGCCCTCCTTCTCACCCTCCGCGCCCGCCGCGATTACCCCGCCGACCGCTGGCCGTCCTTCGCCCCCAAAATCGACGACCTCCTCCTTCTCCTCGCCGACACCCCACTCGACGACGACACCGCCGCCCTCCTCGCCGCCCACCGACCTCCCTCTTCCGCCTCCTGAATTTTCTCATTCGTCCACGACGGCAAAGTGTCACCTAATAGGTGACACTCTAGTCCGGTCGGGTCCGTCGCCTCCCTTTCTTAAAACAACTCCCCCTGCAGCGCCGCCGGCTTCTCCTCTTCCTTCTTGATCCCGAGAAACCCGCCATACCGCTCCACCCAGTCATCGAGCTTCTCGATGTAATACTGCGGGTCATACGGCGCCGCGAAGCGATCATACAACACCAGCGCCCGCGCTCTCTGCCAGTCGCTCGTCTTCCCCTTCGCCTTCGCCGTCACATAATAGCTCACGCGATCTCCCATCCGCGGCCGCGGCGTCATCTGCAACGCCACCTCCGCCGACGCCCGCCGCGGCTTCCCGCCTTCCGCCACGAACCGCTCATACGTGTCCGGATTCTGGTTCAACGTCTCGCTCTTGGCCAACTCCTCCACCGGCACCTCACCTTTCTTCAACTTCTCCCGATACTCCTCCAACAAGGCCACCGGCGACTCGTCCGACGCCCCCACGAGAAACGTGATCAGCTTGTCGCTGAGCTTCTTCAAATACGGTTCGATCCCCCGCGACCGCAGCGCGCTCCCGCGCAACGTGACCTCTTCCCCATCATACAACGCGTAGTTCTTCGCCTTGTAACACCACATCGCCCGATATTTCCCATCGAACTCGAGCTCGATCCCTTGCGGCAAAATCGTCTCCACCAACGCCAGCAGTTCCTCGGGCTTCTCATAGTAGTGCTCCGACGACAGATAAATCCCATCCGTATCCGCCTCGAGGATCGTGCAGCCGTGCTTCGCGAACTCATCGATCAACGTCTGCAATAGCTCCCGCCCCCGCCTCGTCACCTCCGCCGCCAACTCGCCATCGCCAAACCGCGCCCCCGAAAATCCCAGATACCCGTAGAACGAATTGATCAGGATCTTGAAATTCGTCTGCCGCGCCTGCGCTTCGCTCCGCTCCAGCTCCGTCGGCGCCGTCCGCGCCAGCTGCTTGTATTTCAACCGATACTCCCGCAACCGCTTCAACAGCGGAATGAACACCCCCAGCGTATCCGTCTTCGGATTACGCCCGATGTGCAGCAGCAGACTCGGATACAGCGACGCCACGTCGAAATGCAGCACGTGCCGAAACACGCCTTCCTGAAAGCTCCGCGTGTATCCGCCTTCGAAGGGCTTCACTTCCGGCGGCACCGGACACGCATGCCGCGCATGATAATACTCCTCCAAGAACAACAGATCGATCTTCGAGGTCGCCCCGCGCAGCGTCGCCTCCTGCAACAACGCCGGAAACGTCCGCACCTGCTCGAAATACGTCGGCAACAGCTGCGCCGCCAGCCCCTCCGTCTCCCGTAAATCGTCGCTCAGATAAGCGCAAAACCGCTCCCGATCGCTCACGTAAACATCCTTGATCCGCCGCCCTTCGATATACGTCCGCGTCAGGCTGTCTTCCTCCGTGATCCCGAAATACACCGCCGCTTCCTTCAACCCATACGACGTCATCTCCCGCGTCGTGATGTCGTAGAGCTGCACCAGCAAAAACGTATCCACGATCGCACGACCAGGCAGGTCGCACCGCAGGAAATCGATCCATCGCTCCGCCACTTTCAACCGGCTGCTCCGAAAGCTCGCCCGCTGTCCGTAGCGCCCCCACGCGCAGGGCACCTTGAATCGCCGGCACCGCTGACGCAGGTAATCGAAATCGAATTTGAACACGTTGTGCCCTTCGATCACGTCCGGATCGATCTCCGCCAGCGCCGCGTTGAACTCCTCCAACAACGTCTTCTCCGCCGCATCGGTCATCTCCTCCAGCACGAGCAGCCGATTCTTCCCTTCCACTCGCAACCCAATCGCCAGCACGCGATCGTCCGGCCGCGCCGGATCGCAGAATCCGTCATCCGACGACGCCGTCTCGATGTCCATCTGACACCGCCGCAACTCGTGAAACGCCATGTCACGATAAAGCCGCTCCCGCTGCTGCAGCAGAAACTGACTTTCCACCGGCCGGATCGCATCCACCCCCACCCCCGCCGCTCGCGCCGCCTTCACCAACGCATCGTAAACCTCGAAATCATCCGCGTGCACCAACCGGTTGAACGGCCCTTCGCCCGCCAGCTCTTCCACTTGCACCGGCATCGCGCTCGCCGCTTCCGGCGTTCCGTTCAACCACGCAAAGGGCCGCAGCGTTCCTTCCTTCGTCACCCGCGAGCCATCCGCCAACGCCAGCGTCGTGTGCACACGCCCGCCCGCATCCACCCAAACCCCGCAAATCGATCCATCTGCCGGGCCGGGCTCTTTCATTCGCAAACAAAGTAGGTTGCGCGCTCGTCGCGCAACTCAGCGTCCTCAAAACGGCTTCAAATACACCATCACCACCGCGATCACCGCCAGCACCAGCGCCACCACCGACAGCGTCCCCACCGCGCCACGCCTGCGATATCCCATCCCCGCCAGCGCCGACAACCCAAGCCAGCAAAACAATTTCACGATCAGCCAGCCCGGAAATCCGTAGCCCAGCTTCGCCTGCAACCCAAACCCGCCGACCAACGCCAACAAACTCGCGACGCCCGTCACGATCATCACTTTCTTCTTCGTGATTTCCGGCGCGGCAAACGCGTAAAACGTGTAAGCGGTCAGAACCAGCACCGACACGACGTGGATAATGTAGTAGGTTTGGGGGCTCATATGGGAAGTGGGTTGAAGCGCTTGGCGAACTCACTCTTCGCCCCGCCGACTTCGTTCTGATTATTCGTTCTCTTTCTCGTTCTCGGCTCAAAGCCGCTCCAGAGAACGAGAACGATTACGATCAAGAGAACGAGAAAATAAAAGAGACACCCCGCCTGTGCCGTATGCCCAAAGGCTCAAGACCTTTTTAGGTTAAGGTGGGCGCCTCCTCCGCGGCATCTGCCTTCCGATTTACGGCCTGGCATCTCCCGCGGCGGTTTCAGCTCCCAAGTTTTTTCCAAGGCAAAGAGCAGTTATTGAAAGCACCTCGAACACTGCAGGGTGTCGGTCGTGAAGGTAGGTGCCTCACCCCATCCGTCAAGCGATGCGGCCGTGCAATTCCTCGTCCGTTTTCCACACCGCCCACTCCGCCGCTCAACCCTCAACTCAACTCCCTCACCCTTCCAGAATCGTCGAATCCAAATGCTGAATGATCAGCTCCTGCAGCGTCGCCAAAAACAGATAACACATGAACGCCTTCCGCACCGGCTCCTCCAGCTCCTCCAACTCCAAATCGCTGCTCTCCAGCGTCTCGTCCGCGATTCCTTTCAAATAATTTTCCCTCAACCGCAACCGCACCGCCGCACACGCGCGCACCACCGGCTCCGCATTCTTCTCATCCAGCGCAATCACACCTTCCGAAAAAAATTCGTCGTCGAACAACGCCAGCAACACGCCCACGTCCGACATCTGCGCCTCCAGCAACTCCGAGGTCCAGTCCTCGCGAAATTCCGGATCGAGATCCGCGATCGCCAGCGGCGCCGACAGCTTGCGCCCCATCGTGTCGCTCAGCGACTTGATCACGTCCAACAGCGGCGCCACCACCGGCAAACTAAGCTTCACTTCAATGCGCTTCATCCGGTTCGAGCACCGCCGTCAAATGCCACTGCTGCAACGTAAACGCATACGCCTCCGCCTTCTCGCGCAACCCGCTCCACACCACCGACCGGCCCTGCTCATGCACCTCGAGCATGTGCCGCCGCGCCGTCGATTCGTCGAAACCGAACACCTTCTTAAACACCATCACGACATACGACATGAGGTTCACCGGATCGTTCAACACGACCACACGCCACACGCCTTCCAACGCCAGCGCCGTCGCGCCATGCGATTCCGGAGACGTGTGAGGATTGTGTTCAGCAAAGTGCGCCATGTAGGAGCCTGCTCGCAGGCGATTTCAGCCCGCCAACCAAAGACCGTCGCCGCTCCCCTGCAAGTCCCCATCCGCAATTCCCTCGAGAGCCCCGCTCCTCAACCATCCTCATGCTCGCAATCGTGCTCGTGCTGTTGCTCGTATCGTGCTCGCGCTCGTAATCGTGCCCGTGCTCGTAATCGTGCTCGTGCTCGCGGATCGCCTCCCGCACGCCTCCCTTCACCCCTTCCCCTTCGCCGCCGCCTCCCTCACCGCCGCCGCCACGCGCACCTCCGCATCCGCCACCGGCACTTTCGCGACGTCCTTCTGCGACCGCCACTTCAACTCGATCACACCTTCCTTCAATCCTTTGCCTCCGACCGTCAGCCGCAACGGAATGCCGATCAGATCCGCGTCCTTGAACTTCACCCCCGGCCGCTCCACGCGATCGTCGATCAACACTTCCGCCCCCGCGCCTTCCGCCGCCGCCGCCAGCTTCTTCGCCAACTCCATCGCTTCCGCCAACTGCGGATCGAGCACGCACACGAGCACCTGAAACGGCGCCACATTCCACGGCCACACAATGCCGTCGCCATCGTGACTCTGCTCGATGATCGCCTGCATCGTCCGGCTCACGCCGATGCCATAACAGCCCATCACCATCGGATGCGTCTGCTTCTGATCGTCCGTATAAACCGCGCCAAACTTCTCCGAATACTTCGTGCCCAGCTTGAAGATGTGCCCGACTTCAATCCCGCGCCGCGATTGCAACGGCTGCCCCGACTTCACGTCCGGCTCACCCGCGCACACCCGCCGGAAATCCCCGAACTTCGTCACCGCCAGATCGCGCGCCACGTTCACATTGCGCAAATGGAACCCGTCCTTGTTCGCGCCCGTCGTGCCATTGCCAATCAAACGAATCGCATGATCCGCAAAAATCCCCGCCAGCGCATCCGGGTTCTTGATCGTTCCTTTCACCGCGCCCAAGCTGCCCGGCTTCGCGCCCAACACCGGCTCGATTTCCTCCGCCGTCGCCGCCCGAAACAGCGTGAAACCCAGCGAACCGAGCTTCGCCTCCTCCAACTCGTCGCACCCGCGCAACACCACCAGAAACGGCTTTCCGTCCCCGATGAACACGAGCGTCTTGAACTGCTTGTCCGCAGAAACTGAATACGGCGCCGCCTCCAGCGCCGCGATCGTCGCCACGCCGGGCGTCGCAAACTCCTCCACCGCGCCCACCGGCTCCGCCTCCTTCAAATCCGCCGGCACCAGCCCGCTCATCGCCTTCTCGCGATTCGCCGCATAGCCGCTCGTTTCGTTATAGATCACGTCATCGTCGCCGATCTCCGCCGGCACCATGAACTCGTGCGAAAAGCTTCCGCCCATCACGCCCGTGTCCGCCTCCACCGCGATCGCCGTCACGCCGATGCGCCGAAAAAACGCCTCATACGCCGCCTTCATCGCGTGATAGCTCTTGATCGACGCCTCGTCGTTCACGTCGAACGAATACGCATCCATCATCACAAACTCGCGCGCCCGCATCAGCCCATAGCGCGGACGAATCTCGTTCCGAAACTTCGTCGCGATCTGGAAAAAATTCTTCGGCAAATCCCGATAGCTTGTGATCTCCGTCTTCACCAGCGGCGTGATCACTTCCTCATGCGTCGGCCCGAGCACGAACTCCGGATCGCGCGGCGCGCGCTTGCCGTCGCCCGCGCTATCCGCGCGAAACATGATCTCGCGCGCCGCCGCCCAACGCGGCCCTTGCTCCCACAACTCCACCGGATGCACATGCGGCATCCACAACTCGATCGCCCCCGCCCGCTCCATCTCTTCCCGACAAATCTGCGTCAGCTTCTGCATCACGCGCAGCCCAAACGGCAGATACGTATAAAGCCCGCCGCCCAACTTCCGCACCAGCCCCGCGCGCACGAGCAGCTTGTGCGAAGCGATCTCCGCATCCGCGGGACTCTCTTTGAGCGTGGGAATGAAATACTGCGACCAGAGCTTCATGGGAAAAGTCCGTGACCGAAACACCCCGCCGCCCCGCTAGCAAGGCACAAGGAGCCAGTCATACGTCCCGCCCCACAAATCCCGTCTTGCCCCTCCCCCTTGCCCCCTGCTCCCTGCCCCTTGCTCCTCTTCAAATGTCCTCCGCCCGCCGCTCCCGCCAACCTTGGTCCATGAAATGGATCTTCGTCGCGATCCTCCTCGTGATCGTGCCCTACACCTTCATCCGGCTGCACTACCAAAAACCGAACCCCGCGTTCGAGCCCTACGCCGACATGAAGAACCAGGCCAACACGATTCGCCTCCTTTCCGCCGGCTACCAACGCATCACCCTCGAAGCCGACTGCCCCGTCGAAACTCCCCGCCTCAACACCCCCGCCGCGCCCACGTCCTCCGCGCTCCCCGGCCTCCCGTCCGCCCTCGCCGAAACCCTCATCGATCCACCTTTTCTCCCGCGCCAAATCGTCTCCGTCACCGCCGCCGCCACCACCAACGCCCTTTTCGCCTACTCCATCCTCATCACCTGCACGCTGCCCGACCAAAAACACCAGCTCGCCGGCGGATTCCTCTACGTGCGCGACGACGAACTGATCTTCGTTCCCCAATTCGAAAACATCGACGGCGACCTCTCCGCTCGCACCCGCGAACACGTCCTCCGCCTCACCACCCCCGCCGGCTCGCTCAAACCCGGCACCTACCGCTGCACCGTCCCCGGCGCGCACACCTCGAAATCGTGGCCCCTAGAAGTTCGCTAGCCTGGACGCCCGCGCTCCACCGCCGCGCCCCAGTGCGGCCAGCATCCGCGAGCCGTTGCCCGCGCAACTATTGACGCGACCCGCTCCTTCCTCGAAAAACGCGCCCCATCTCAATGAGCAACGGCCCCGGCCAGTCCACGCCTCCTCCGACTTCGACCGCCCTCGCGACGATCATCAAACCGACCGATCTCCGCGGCATCCTCCAATACGTGCCGCGCTTCCAGGGCCAGATCTTCGTCATCGCCATCGATGGCTCCATCGTCGCCGACGAAAATTTCGCCAACCTCCTCGTCGACCTCGCCGTCCTCCGCTCCCTCGACATCAAGCTCGTCCTCGTCCACGGCATCGGCCAGCAGATCCAGGAGCTCTCCACGAGCCGCAGTATCCCGATTTCAAATACCGACGGCACCGGCGTCACCGACGCCCCCACGCTCGACCTTGCCATCCGCGCCTCCTCCCGCGTCTCGCACGCGCTCATCGAGGGTCTCACGCAAAACTCCCTGAAATGCGCCGTCACCAACTCCGTGCGCGCCCTTCCCCTCGGCATCATCCGCGGCGTCGATCAACAATTCACCGGCCGCGTCGATCGCATCGATAAGGATTTCCTCACCGGCCTCATCGATCGCGATGTCGTTCCCATCCTTTCGCCCATCGGCTTCGGCCCCGACGGCCGCTCGCTCCGCGTCAACTCCGACCTGCTCGCCGCCGAGCTCGCCGAAGCCCTCCAAGCCACCAAGGTCATCTATCTCACTCCGCACGCCGGCCTGGTCATCGACGGCGAATTCCGCCGCGACATCTCCGTCGACGCCATGCGCAAGCTCCTCGCCGAGCGCCCCGAATCCGTCGCCGAAGCCACGCGCAGCAAAGCCGTCCACGCCGTCAAAGCCATCGAGACCGGCACCCCGCGCGTCCACATCGTCGATGGCCGCATCTTCGACGGTCTCCTCAACGAGGTCTTTTCCAACGAGGGCGTCGGCTCGCTCGTTTACGGCAACGACTACCAACAAATCCGCAAAGCCCGCAAAAGCGACGTCCGACTGATCTACAGCCTCACGCGCAGCGCCGTCCGCCGCGAAGAGCTGCTCCACCGCACGCAGCAAGCGATCGAAAAAAATATCGACCAGTTCTTCGTTTTCGAAATCGACGAAAACATCATCGCCTGCGTTACGCTCTACTTCTACCCCGACAAACCCGGCCTCGCCGAAGTCGGCTCGCTCTACGTCATGCCGTTCTATCACAACCGCGGCATCGGCAAAAAGATGGTCGAATACGCCATGCTCGTCGCGAAAGAGCGCGGAGCAAAAACCGTCATCGCGCTCTCGACCCAAAGTTTCGGTTTCTTCCAAAACGTCCTCGGCTTCGAAGAGGTCGACAAATCCCTCCTCCCCGAAGCCCGCCTCAAGACCTACGAAGAAAGCGGCCGCAACGCCAAAGTCCTCCGCAAACACCTCGCCTGACTCGCGCATTCCGCCGCCCCCGTTTGTCATTCCGAGCGAAGCGAAGAAGCCCGTCGCCCACCTTTGTCATTCTGAGCGGAGCGAAGAATCCACGGCTGCGAACGTCCTTGAGCAGGCGCATGCGCGAACCCGTGCGAGCGCGGGCTTGCGTTACGCTCCGTCATACCAACCCGCGCTCAAGTCATCCCATTCGGGGTTCTCGCGCTCAATCAGCGCAATTTTTCGCGCGCGCAGCCATCCCTTGATCTCGGTTTCGCGCGCGATCGCATTCGTCACGTCGCGAAACTCCTCAAACCAAACGAGCCACTCGATCGCGTAGCGTCGCGTGAAGCTATCCGCCTGCTTGCTCTTGTGCTGCCAAACTCGCTTTCGCAGCGAATTCGTCACGCCCGTGTAAACCGCCCCACGCTTCCGATTCGCGAGAATATACACCCAATAACTCCGATGCGTCTCCGGCACATCGCTCACTTACCGCGTTTGTCATTCTGAGCGAAGCGAAGAATCCACGCGTCCGCCCTCCCCCATCCTCCGCGAGCTACTAGGCCGGACTCGTGCAGTTGGAGGCGGAGGAGCGAGGAGAGATCGGCGAACCAGACGGTGAACGACGAACCGAAGGCGGGCTGAATGAAGCCCGTCGAGGTGAGGAGGGCACCGTATGGCCGCCGAGAT
>JAFAAS010000044.1 GCA_023426435.1 Verrucomicrobiota bacterium
GATCGAGCTTCGCCCCCAACTCCGTCTCCGCCTTCCACCGCCGCGCCAGCACGCCGTCGACCGCATCCGTCACCAGCGCCGCCGTCAGCAACGTCGCAAACCCCACCTTCGAATTCGAATACGCCGCCGCCAACATCGCCGGCGCCAGCGTAATCCGCAGGCTGCTCAACAGATTCGGCAAATACGACAACCGGTGCATGGCGCTCGCTCGCGTAAGTCCCACTAAACCAACACGAGTTCCCACTGCATCCTCCCCCGCTCCACCGTCAACCACGCGAAGCTCGCCGGCGCTCCGCGATTCGGCCGCGTGATACAGCCAGGATTCAACCACCGCACGCCCGCGATCGTCTCGTCCCTCGGCACATGCGTATGCCCATGCAGCACCGCCGCCACGCCCGCAGGCACCCGCTCGCGCCCCGGCGGCACATGCGTCAGAAAAAACGTCATCCCTTCCCGCTCCAGCGTCAGCGTCTGCGGCCACGGATGCTCGTCACAGTTCCCCGCCACAATCTTCAACGGCACCCCCAACGCATGAAAATCCGCCAGCGTCCACGGCTCGCACACGTCGCCCAAATGCCAGATCTCGTCCGCCGCTTGAAGCCGCTCCGGCAACGTCGCCGGGAACTTGTCGTGCGTGTCCGAGATCACCGCGATTCGCATCGTTCCACCCAAAACCATTATCCACGCCACTGCCAGCCGTGAAACCGCTCGCCTCCACCTCGCGCTCCCCGGCAATTACCACCCTTGACACCCCCCTGCGCGTTAGGCACCACTGACCCTCTTTTTTTCACGAAATCATGAAACCCACGTTCCGCCCTCACCGCAAAAAGCGCGCCCGCAAGATCGGCTACCGCGCGCGCATGGCCACCAAGAGCGGCCGCAAAGTCATCAAAGCCCGCCGCCTCAAGGGCCGCAAACGCCTCACCGTCGTCTGATTGAAAAGGCGGAAGGACTGAAAGGCTGAACGCCTGAAACACGCCGCGTATTCGCGTTCCGGATTCGCCGCTTTTCAGCCCTCGGTTTTCAGTCCTTCAGCCTTTTGTCCCGATGCGATTTCGCCCTGAGCAGCACATCCGCCGCCAGAGCGACTTCCGGGCGATCCGCGAACGCGGTCGCCGCTACAACTGCGGCGCTTTCACCTTCTGGTGCCTCCGCCGCGACACCGACCACGAACAGGCACCCGCCGACGTTCGTCGCGCCGCGTTCATCGCCTCCACGGCCGCCGTCGGACACGCCGTCCGCCGCAATCGCGCCAAGCGCCGCCTCCGCGAAATCTTCCGCCGCCACCAGGACAACCTTCCCGCCGGCACCGACAGCCTGCTCTCCGCTCGCGCCGCCGCCCTCGACACACCTTTTCCGGAACTCGAAGCCCGCTTCCTCGACGCCTGCCGCAAGGCCGCACCGCCCGTCACACCATGATCCCCTCGCTCGCCCGCTTCGCTCTCCGCCTGCCCGCGCGCGCGCTCCTCGCCTTGGTCTGGCTTTACCAACGCACCGCTTCCCCCGCACTCGTCGTGCTCTTCCCCACCTGCGGCTGCCGCTTCTCCCCGACGTGTTCGCACTACGCCGCCGACGCGATCCGCACGCACGGAGCTCTCGCCGGCCTCGCGCTTTCCGCCATCCGCCTGCTCAAATGCACGCCGCTCCATCCGGGCGGTTTCGATCCCGTGCCCCCGCGCCGCGCTCCACGTTGCATGCGCCTGCCGCGCACCGGCTCACCCGCGGCCTCTAGCCTCTAATCCGATTTTTCATGGACAAAAAGAACACCACGATCGGCGTCGTCCTCCTGCTGGCCGCCTTCGCCAGCATGTTCCTGGGACGATATCTTTCGCCCAATCCCACCAATTCCCCGCAGCCCACGGTCAACCAACCCGCCGTCGCCGACCAAGGCCCGGCCGCCGCCGGCCAGGTCGCCGCCGCCACGCCTTCGAGCCCCACCGGCGCGCCCACTCCCCCCGGCATCTTCGCCGCCGTTTCGACCGAAGCCGCCAACGGCACCGTCACCACGCTCGAAAACGAATTCGTTATCGTCCGCCTCACCAACTCCGGCGGCGCCATTCGCGACGTCGCCTTCAAGAAATACGCCGCCGAAAAAGGCAGCCCCGAACCTTTCGTCTTCAACGCGCTGCACTCCGACCCGATGCTCGCGTTCGTCGACTTCCCCGGCCTCGACCGCAACACTCCGTTCGAAGTCGTCTCCAGCAACGCCAGCGAAGTCGTTTATCGCGCAACTCTCGACAACCGCCTTGAGGTCACCCGGCGCTACCGGATCGTCACATCCCCCGATAAATCCAACGACCCCTACGTCGTCCGCCACGAAACCACGTTCCGCAACATCGGCGAACAACCGTTCACCCTTCCTCGCGTCGCCCTGAGCCTCGGCACCGCCGCTCCCACGCACGCCAAGGACCTCGGCGTCCAACTCACGACCGGCTACTCCGACGGCGAAGACCAGGACTTCTTCGCCCGCTCCGAACTCGAAGGCGGCAGCGGCTTCCTCGGCATCGGCGCCAGCCTGCCGAAACCGTTCATCGCGACCGGCGGCCCGCTGGTCTGGACCTCCATCAGCAACCAATTCTTCGCCGCCATCCTCACGCCCGAAATCCCCGCCGCCGGCATGGTCTCGCGTCGCGTGAAACTCTTCGCCGCGCTCCCCGAAGACGAACGCAACGCCTACGGCATCACCACTTCCACCCAGTTCGACCTCGCGCCCATCGCCGCGAACGCCGAAACGAAGCTCGCCGCCGACTTCTACGTCGGCCCGAAAGAATACCGCCGCCTCGCCAATAGCGACGTCTTCGCTGCCGACCAGGACAAGGTCATGCAGTTCGGCTTCTTCAAATTCTTCAGCCAGATCCTGATCACGCTGATGACGTGGGTCCACTCGTGGTTCCCCGGCGGTTCCTGGTCCTGGGGCTGGGCTATCGTAATTACCACGCTGATACTCAAAACCATCTTCGTCCCCTTCACCCTCGCCGCTTCGAAATCCGCCAAACGCATGGCGAAGATCCAGCCCGAGATGCAGGCGATCCGCGAAAAATTCAAAGACAACCCGCAGAAGCTCCAGGCCGCCACGATGGAGCACTACAAGAAGCACAAGGTGAACCCCGTCGGCGGCTGCTTCCCGATCCTCATCACCATTCCGTTCTTCATCGGCTTCTTCCAAATGCTGCAAAGCACCGCCGAACTCCGCTTCCAACCTTTCCTCTGGGCCACCGACCTCTCCGCCACCGACACGATCGGCTACATCCCGTGGATCAATCTTCCGATCAACATCATGCCGATCCTCATGGGCGCCACGATGGTCATCCAGATGCAGCTCACGCCCACGCCATCCATGGACAACGCGCAGGCGAAAATGATGAAGATCATGCCCTACATCTTCACGCTCTTCTGCTACACCTTCCCCTGCTCGCTCGCGCTTTACTCCACCGTCAACGGCATCTTCACCATCGGCCAGCAACTCGTCATCAATCGCATGAAGGACGAACCCGGCCCCGTCGGCCCCGGCAGCGCCGCCGCCAACACCGCCGCCGGCCTCAGCCGCCCGATGAAGAACGTCACGCCGAAGAAAAAGAAGTGACGCCCCTCGCTCACCCCACCCGAAACTCGAAACCCTAAACTCGGAACCGAAATCCGAAGGATTTCATGGCTGGCCATAACAAGTGGTCCAAAGTCAAACGCCTCAAAGCCGTCACCGACGCGCGTAAAGGCAAAGTCTTCTCCCGCCTCTCCCGCGACATCACCCTCGCCGCCAAAGCCGGCGGCGGTGATCCCGATGGCAACGCCCGCCTGCGCACCCTCCTGCTCAAGGCGCGCGACGCCAACATGCCCGCCGACAACGTCGACCGCGCCATCAAAAAGGGCACCGGCGAACTTCCCGGTGTCGTCTTCGAAGAACTCACCTATGAAGGCTACGGCCCCGGCGGAGTCGCCTTCGTCGTGAAGGTCACCACCGACAACAAAACCCGCGCTGCTCAAGACGTCCGCTCCGTGTTCTCCCGCTGGGGCGGCAATCTCGCCAGCACCGGCGCCGTCGCCTTCCAATTTCTCCACGCCGGCCAATTCCTCATCGCGAAAGAACAAACCACCGAAGACGCGCTCATGGAAATCGCGCTCGAAGCCGGCGCCGACGACGTCATCACCAGCGAGCAGGGCTACGAAGTTCGCTGCAGTATCCAAAATTTCGATAAGGTCTCGCACGCGCTCGAACAACAAGGCCTCAAGCCCGACAGCGCCGAAATCGCCTACATCCCGACGACGACCATGCCCGTCAGCGACCCACAGGTCGCGCAATCCCTCACCAAGCTCCACGACGCCCTCGAAGAACTCGACGACGTGCAAACCGTCTTCTCCAACGAGGAGATTGACGACAGAATCGCCTCGTAACTGGCGGCAAAAAATAGCTCGAAACATCACGGGCCATCTTCGTAACTATATCAGCCCATGACCTACGCATCGACTGTCCTCACCCGGGAGTTGCAGCGGGCGGTGAAGAATCGCACAGAAGGTCGCCCGGCCGCCGCCAACCCCGCCCAGCCGCCACGCACGTTGAACTACACAGTCTCGAATCAGGCGCGCGAACACTTGGAGAAGCTTCGCAGCTATCGCGAACAGGCTAAACACGTGCGCATCGGGATCTACTGATCCGCGCACATGGCCGACTTCCGCTCGGCTCCGGGCCGTTCCCCGGTATGGCACGACAGTTCCGGGCCGTTCTCGAACTTCGAGTTCATCGATGCAGGCTTCGGTTCGCACTCCATCCTTCGACGGATCTTCTCGCTCGCACGTAAAGCGAAATACGGTGGCTTCTTGGTCGAGCGAATCGACGAGGTCGATTGCGCTCTTCTGGCCGCTGAGAACGCCGCACTCGCCCAGCGGCACCCGGATTTCCTGTCGTCCGAAGTCACCCGCTTCTCGTTTTTTGCCGGCAGTGCCCAAAACGCACCCGGCGTTTTTCTCGGTTACGCGATTTTCAAACTAGACCGTTTCAGCAATCGCACGTCCGGCCATGTATTCGAAGCAGTGATGTCGCCGGCACGCAGCCGTGCGCACAATAATTTCACCCATTGCTGCCGGACCTACCGCGTTTGCACCGCGATCGGCGAGTTTTCCGTCACCGGCGTGCTCTATGCTCAGCAGAACGATGCAACGTTCGTCTGCGCTCACGTGGCACTCCGCTCAATGCTCGCCTGCCTGCTCCCGGAGGGCGATGCCACTTACAGCGAAATCAATCGACACGCCGGTGTCGATCACACCAATTCAAATCAACAGGTCGGAGGGGGGAAGGGTCTCCGCACCCAGCAGATCGAAGCTGTCCTTCGCGCCTTCGGACTCACTCCGCGCATCGATGTGCACGAACCCGGCACACTCGAACTCCCTCCCGGCTTGGAGTTTCAACGCCTGCTCTACGACTTCATCGAGTCCGGCCGTCCCGCACTGCTTGGCTTCGAACTCGCGCCAGACCACGCGACCGGCGAACGCAGCCGGCACGCCATCCCCATCTTCGGCCATACATTCAACGAAGACCTTTGGGTTCCCGAAGCCGAGCGTGAGTATTTCGCGCACGACCGCGGATTCTTTCCCAGCGAAAGTTGGCTCAGCACCTACGTCGTGCACGACGACAACTTCGGTCCCTATGTCTGCCTTCCACGTTATTACCTGAATCGGGATCAGTTCCGCCTGCTCGTCGGTTGTCACGAAGCGCCCGTGCAGCTTCCCGCCGCTGAAGCCGAAACACTCGCGATCGACATCGCCTCCTTCATCGCCGAACAGATGCCGCCGAGCGACGTTCCTTGGTTCGAACGTTTCCGCGCCTTCGCCCGCTCCTCGCTGCTCGTCCTGCGTGCGCAAATCGTCTCCGCCGATAGTTATGCCACTCACTTGAGAACGCTGCGCGATCGCGACGGCTTCGACCTTGAACCCGATCTTCTCGCCGCGTTGGGCGCTGACTTTCCAGCGCGCGCGTGGCTGGTCGAGGTCAGCGCACCGGAGCTTTTTCCCGGCACCCGGGCCAAGTTCGGCGAAATCATCGTCGACGCCACGGTTTCGCAGCCGACCGCAGACTTGCTAAGCAGCATTCGCCTCCCCGGTCACGTGTTCTACCTGCAAACCGGGCAAATCCAAATCTCGCGCACGCGGCTTGCCGGGCACACGCCTTTGTTTGCTTACTCCGACGCGTAAATGCCCACGCTCACCTGGATCGGCAAAGACGCGTCGTGAATCACCATCAGGAGGGGCCTTATCGCGTGCTCCGCGACATCCCGGAGCTTGGCTGCGGGCCTTGGCACACTTCCGCACTGTGCTCGACAGTATATTTGGTGTCTCGAACCGCATCGGAGCAATTGTCTGGAAGAACGCTACCGACAACACCGATGGACGAATCCTCGTTGTCGAATACAAAGGCGAAGACCACTGGAGCAACGACGACTCCAAAGAAAAACGTCGCATTGGAGACCTCTGGATGGAGAGGAGCTCTGGACGCTGCATCTTCGTGATGCCCCGAGGCTAGGATTTTTCCGCGATCGCCGCGGTCGTTTGCCCGCAAAACTGAGCGTCCGCGAAAGATCGCGGCCACACTCCTGCCACTCATCTGCGGCGGTGCAATGACAAACGCGTTCCTTGTCTCTTCGGCAATTTGCGCGATTCTGAGCCTTCCACATGACCGACGACACGACGATCACCGTCGCCTCCCCACACCGCGCCACCGGCGAGGTCGGGATCGTTGCGCCTCACGACTTCGTTTACCCAAAGCCTTTCACTTTCAAAAGCGGCCAAACCCTCCCCGGCTTCACGCTGCGCTACGAAACTTACGGCACGCTCAACGCCACGCGCGACAACGCCGTCCTCATCTGCCACGCGCTTTCCGGCGATCACCACTGCGCCGGCCTCCACACCCCCGAGGACCGCAAGCCCGGCTGGTGGAACAATCTCATCGGCCCCGGCAAGGCCGTCGACACGCGCCGCTTCTACGTCATCTGCGCCAACGTCCTCGGCGGCTGCCAGGGCTCCACCGGCCCTTCCTCGCTCAACCCCGCCACCAACCGCCCCTACGGGCTCGCGTTTCCTTTCGTCACCATCCTCGACATGGTGCGCGCGCAAAAAATCCTCCTCGATCACCTCGGCGTCAGCGAACTCCACGCCGTCATCGGCGGTTCGATGGGCGGTATGCAGGCGATGCTTTTCTCGATCGAGTTTCCGCACTTCGTCCGCCGCGTCATCGCCATGGCCACCACCGCCCGGGAAGGCGCCCAAGCCATCGCGTTCAACGAGGTCGGCCGCCAGGCCATCATGCAGGACCCCGACTGGAACCGCGGCGACTACGCCAAAGGCGGCGGTCCCCGCGTCGGCCTCGCGATCGCCCGCATGATGGCGCACATCACCTACGTCTCCGACGCCAGCATGGACCGAAAATTCGGTCGTCGGAAAAAAACCTCCGTCAACGGCGACTCCTACAACTTCGACGTCCAATTCGAAGTGGAGAGCTACCTGCGCCACCAGGGCCAGAGCTTCATCAACCGTTTCGACGCCAACTCGTATCTCTATATCACGCGTGCGCTCGATCACTTCGATCTCCCGCAAGCCTACGGTTCGCTCGAAGCCGCCTTCGCTCCCGTCCTCGCGCAAACCCTCGTCGTCGGCTTCACCAGCGACTGGCTCTTCCCGCCCGAGCAAAATCGCGCCATCGCGCTCGCGCTTCTCCGCGCCGGCAAACAAGCCAGCTACGCCGAACTCAACACCGACCTCGGACACGACTCCTTCCTCCTCGAATCGGAAGAACTCTACACCCTCGTCCGCGGCTTCCTCGAAACCGAAGCCAACTGCGCCGTCGACTTCTCGATCTGAACCACGGATGAACACCGATAAACACGGATTCACTCCCTGCCTCTGTCATTCTGAGCGAAGCGAAGAATCCACGCGCTCGTCAGCGATCCGTGTCCATCCGCGTCCATCCGCGGCTGAAAAAACGCCATGACGACGCTCATCGAAAAACGCACCGTCGACATGCAGATCATCGGTGAGTGGGTCGAGCCCGCCTCCCGCGTCCTCGATCTCGGCTGCGGCAAAGGCACGCTGCTCGACTACCTCGTCCAAACCAAACAGGTCAGCGCCGTCGGCGTGGACCTCGACTTCCATCGCATCACCGCCTGCGTCGCCCGCGGTCTCTCCGCTTACCAAGGCGACATGATATCGTTCATGCGCGAGTTTCCCGATCGCCACTTCGATCGCATCATCTGCTCGCGCACCGTGCAGGAACTCGACGATCCCGCCGGCGTGATCCTCGAAGCCCTCCGCGTCGGCCACGCGCTCACCGTCGGCTTCGTCAATCACGGCTTCTGGAAAAACCGCCTCGGCGCCCTCCTCAGCGGCCGCAAGGTCCGCAACGAAGTTTACACCACTGAGTGGTTCGAAAGCCGCCCCACCAATCCCGTCACCATCGCCGACTTCGAACACTTCTGCGCCGTCAAAGGCATCCGCATCGTCCGCCGCGCCCACCTCGCCGGCAACTGGCACACGCCCTGCCGTTTCGCCCCCAACCTCTTCGCCGGCTTCGCCCTCTACGACCTCGCGAGGTAACCCCACCTCGTTCTCCAACCTGCCCCGCCGCCATGA
Organism: Verrucomicrobiota bacterium; assembly: GCA_023426435.1. Classification (GTDB taxonomy): domain Bacteria; phylum Verrucomicrobiota; class Verrucomicrobiia; order Opitutales; family Opitutaceae; genus Opitutus. The sequence goes on from JAFAAS010000044.1 coordinate 8,614, forward strand.
AAATCCTCCTCATTTTCTCCCTCTTCTTTTCCATGACTTCGCTCGCCTCCGCCGCCGACGCCCCTCGCATCACTCCCGCCGAAGCCGCCCAGCGCGTCGCCGACGGCAAAGCCGTCCTCGTCGACGTCCGCGAACCCGAAGAATGGGCCGAGTCCGGGGTCGCCGCTCCCGCCGAACTGCTCCCGATGAGCGATTTCAACGGCGAACAAAAACTC
>JAFAAS010000066.1 GCA_023426435.1 Verrucomicrobiota bacterium
GGATCAGGGTCACCCTCGAGCAGTAACCCTTCCCGCTTTCATCTGCCGGCTACGCCGTCTTATCCGCCCCCGCCCGCGGCACCACATCCTCCTTCGGCGCCACCACCTCGCCCCGCTCGAAATCCTCCGCCGTCGGACTCAGCTTCAAATTGTAATAGCGACCGTTCTCCGCCGTCAGGTCCGTCCACCGCACCAGCTGTCCTGTATACGCGGATACACGGCCCATGATCGCCGTCATCGTCGAATCCGCGACATTGCGCGTATCGTTGATCGGCTTCTCGGCCAGGATGCTGCGCAACAGCTCCACCTGCTCCTGCACCTGCCCGTTCTCATGCGTCGTGAACTCGCGGAACTTCACTTTCTTCTTCGAAAAGCGCTCCAGCTTCCCATCCGCAAACACCGTTCCTTTTTCCGCCGTGAACACTTCGCCAACGCGATTGTAACAACCATCGATCTGCCGGCACTGGCTGTGAATCCGACAGCCCTGCCCGTAATCGAAATCGACGCTGAAGAAATCATACTGATTCCCCGTCACGCGCCGCACGCGCCCCCCAAACCCCACCGCCGCCAGCGGCGTCCGCCCGATGAACCAGTTCGCCACGTCGATATTGTGGAAATGCTGCTCCACAATGTGGTCCCCCGACATCTCCAAAAAATTCACCCAATTGCGCGCCAGGTAGTGCGCGTCACTCTCTCCGGCGTTCCGCTGCTTATACCAGAGCTGCTCCTGATTCCACATCACGGTCCCGCCCAGGATCCGCCCGATCGCCCCTTCCTTCAACGCGTGCGCATTCCGCAGATAATTTCCCTGATATCTCCGCTGCGCGCCCGCCACGACCGACAACCCTTTCTGCTTCGCAATCTCTCCGGCCGCCAACATCCGCCGCACGCCCGCCGGATCCACCGCCACCGGCTTCTCGATAAAACAGTGCCGCCCCGCCTCCACCGCCGCCTCGAAATGCACCGGCCGGAAATTTGGCGGCGTCGCCAACACCACCAAATCCACCGGCTGCTCGATCACCTTTCGATACCCATCGAACCCATGAAACCGCCGCTCCGCCGGCACGCCAAACGCCTCTCCCGCCTTCTCCGTCGCCTCCGCAAACACATCCGTGATCGCCACCACCTCCACCTCCGCGCCCGCGATCGGCGCCGCCTCGATCAGATTCCGAATCGCCCCTCGCCCGCGCCCGCCGCAGCCGACCAGACCAATCTTCAACTTCCGCGCCGGCTTCGCCGCCCCCGACTTCTTCTGCGCCCACAAGGGCACCGCTTGCATTGCCAGCCCGGCCACCGCCAGGCCTTTCACAAAACCACGACGCGACACATTCACTGCTTCCATGGGGATTCCTCAGATTTGGGTTTAGCTTCTTGATGCTCCGACCAGCCCAAGCTCCCGACCTGCGAAGTCGAACGCCGTGCTGAGTTTCGGAGAGGGTTTTCGCCCGCCACCTTCGGACCTTCTTCCCTTCCGGTCCAGCGACATTCTCTGTCTTCCTGCCCACCCCCGCGCCTAGTAGCCCGGCACGCGAAACGTATTCGACTTCCTCGCCAAGCCGCTCCCCGGTCGCCCCGCCTCCGAAAATATCCCATGCGCCGCGTCGCCCGACGCTCCATGGAAGTCCGCCGCACCCGGGCTTACGTTCGCCTCCAACCGCCCCAAAACGCCATGCCCTCCTCCGCCCTCCTCGATCCCGAAAAAACCGAAACCCGCCCCGCCACCCGCCGATTCGGCGCCCTCGATCAACAATTCATCGCCGGTCGCTGGCGCCCCGGTCGAGCCGGGGTGCGCGACGACATCAATCCTTACAACGGCGAAGTCATCGCCCACATCACCCAGGCCGATCGCTCCGATCTTGACGACGCCTACAAATCCGCCGCCGCCGCCCAACCCGCCTGGGCCGCCCTCCCGCCCGCCGAACGCTCCGCCGTCATGCACCGCGCCGCCAGCGTCCTCGACGCCCATCGCGACGAAATCATCGACTGGCTCATCCGCGAAGCCGGCAGCACGCGCATCAAGGCCTCCCTCGAATGGCAATCCGTCCGCTCCGTCGTCCTCGAAGCCGCCACGCTGCCCTACTTCGACGAAGCCGGCATGCCCCCATCCGATATCCCCGGAAAGGAATGCCGCATCTACACCCATCCCGTCGGCGTCGTCGGCGTCATCAGCCCGTGGAACTGGCCGCTTCAACTCAGCGCGCGCTCCGTCTTCCCCGCTCTCGCCGTCGGCGACGCCGTCGTCCTCAAACCCGCCAGCGACACGCCCATCACCGGCGGCACGCTCTTCGGCCGCATCCTGGAAGAAGCCGGGCTCCCTCCCGGCGTCCTCTCCGTCGTCGTCGGCCCCGGTCGCGAAATCGGCGACGCCTTCATCACGCACCCGATCCCCCGCGTCATTTCCTTCACCGGCTCCACCCCCGTCGGACGCCGCATCCTCCGCCTCGCCGCCGACTCGCCGATTCTCAAACGCACCGAACTCGAACTCGGCGGCAACAGCCCGTTCATCGTCCTGCAAGACGCCGACCTCGACCAAGCCGCCAAAGCCGCCGTATTCGGAAAGTTCCTACACCAGGGCCAGATCTGCATGATCGCCAACCGCTTCATCGTCGAGGAAGCCGTTTACGACGATTTCCTCGAACGCTTCGCCGAGCTCACCCGCCACCTCAAGGTCGGCGACCCTCACGACCCCGAAACCCTCATCGGCCCCATCGTCAACCAAAGCCAGTTCGACGGCCTCGCCGAGAAAATCGCCCACGCCCGCTCCACCGGTCTCCGCGAAATCGTCGGCGGCAAACCCAAAGGCCTCGTCCTCCCACCGCACATTTTCGCCGATGTCCCCAACGATCACCCGCTCGCCCGCGAGGAGATCTTCGGCCCCATCGCCCCGATCATCCGCGCGCGCGACGAAGACGATGCCCTCCGCCTCGCCAACGACACCGAGTATGGCCTCTCCAGCGCCGTCTTCACCCGCCGACTCGAACGGGGCGTCACCTTCGCCCGGCGTATCCAAGCCGGCATGACGCATGTCAACGACCAGCCCGTGAACGACCTCCCCTTCAACCCGTTCGGCGGCGAGAAAAACTCCGGCATCGGCCGCTTCAACGGCCGCTGGGCCGTCCGCGCGTTCACCACCGAACAATGGGTCACCGTTCAGCACGAGCCCCGCGCCTACCCGCAAGACGCCCGCGCCCTCGCCGGCCCCTGGGGCGGCGGTTAAACGTCCGCCGTTCAAGGTGGAACCCGGCGTCCCGCCGGGTTTGAGTTCCCCCATGCCCCTGGTCACCCTCCGCGCCGTCATCACCGAAGACCTGCCCATCTTCTTCGAGCACCAATCCGACCCCATCGCGGCCCGCCTCGCCGCCTTCCCCTCCCGCGATCGCGACGCGTTTTTTGCCCACTGGACCACCCGCGTCCTCGGCGACCCCGCCAACACCACCCGCACCATCCTCTCCGACAACCACGTCGCCGGAAACATCGGCGCCTGGACCGACGCCGAAACGCGCGAACGCCTCATCGGCTACTGGATCGGCCGCGACTTCTGGAGCCGCGGCATCGCGACCTCCGCCTTGTCACAATTTCTCGAATACGAACGCACCCGCCCGCTCGTCGCCTGCGTCGTAAAACACAACCTCCCTTCCATCCGCGTCCTCGAAAAATCCGCCTTCACCCGCACCGGCGAAAACCCGGAGGAATTCATCTACACGCTCGCGTAGGTTGCGCGCTTGCCGCGCAACCTCGCCCGAAATCACTCCGCCACAACCGCCCTCCACCCAAAGGGCTCGATTTTCAATCTCCCTCCACTCAACGCATCCGTCGCTCCGGACGGCACCCGCACCTCGCCGCCGCTCCCATCCATATTCACCACCACCCAACTCCTCGTCCCCGCAGCATCCACGCGCGGACACACCACCGTGCCTCGCGTCACTTCATACCTTTCCTTCACGCCCGCGCGTTCCGCATAAACCTCCACGATCTTCTCCAGGATCGCCCGCCCACTTTCCCCCTGCGGATGCGCACCTAACACCACCACCGCCCCCGCCCCCAGCTTCCGCTCGCTGAGCCACCCGGATTCTCCACCCGGCACGCGATTCGTGCGCAGCGTTCCAACCATCCGCGTATCCACATCCGTAGCACGCAGCGCCGAACACCACCCCGCCAGCGGCGCGCTCAACCCGAACGCCTCCCCGACCGCGTCCGTTCCCGTCACCGGATACGAAAACTCCGCCTCCACCCCCGCGATCTTCTCCACCGCGCTAAGTCCGCCATCCAGCGGCAAACCATGCTCCGCCGTGCGCGTCCCCGTCACCGGCGCACAAATCCACACGCCGCCCGCGCGCACCATCGCCTCCACCTTCGCCAAAAACGCCGCGCTCACATGCGGCATCATCGGCGTGATCAAAAGTTTCACGCCCTCCAAACTCGCCGCTTCGAAGCGCACGTCGCGGTGTATCCCCAAATCCAGCACAATCCCGTGCCACTCCGCGATCGTCGCATTGTAACTGACCGTATGCGCCCGCTGCCCGCCCAAAGGCTCCGTCTCGATCATCGCCCGCCCCAGATCCGACCACGTGATCGCCACTTCCGCCGGCGCCGGTCGCGTCCCTTCCAATCGTTTCTCCAACTTCTTCCGCGCCGCCTCCACCTTCAACACTTCGGCATACCCCACCGAGGGCTTGAACCACGCGCTCATGATCGCGCTGTGCGGCAATTCGCAACCGCTCCGCTGCTGCCGCCACAGCCAATAACAAAACGCTTCCGCCCCGAGCGCATAACTCACCACCGCCTCCGCCGCCAAAAACCCCGGCGGATGCGCCACCTCGTGCGCCCCGAACCAGCCGTTGTGCGACACGCTCGTCTCCATCAACCAGTGCGCGCGCCCCGGCTTTGCCGGACGAAACACGTCGTTGTCCAACACGATCGCCCGCCAGTTGTCCGCCGGCGGATAATTATCGAACGACACGAAATCCAACCCTTCGCTCATGCGCTCGAAGTTCACCGCAAACTGCAGCCCAAAGTTATGCGTGATCGGCCGGTCCGAATGCTTCCGCAGCATCGCGCACTGCGCGTCCATGAACTCCGCAATGCTCTCCCGCCCATACATCCGATACGCCGTGCTCAACGACGCATTGTGCAAAAAAGGCGTCTTCACCGGCGCCGGCACCTGCTCAAACGCCTGATACCGCTCGCTCCAAATATCCGCACCCCACGCCTCGTTCAGCCGCTCGATCGTCCCGTATTTGTTTTTCAACCACACGTGCCACCCGGCGATCGCCGACGGATTGAAATCCTCCGCCACGTGACACCCAAACTCGTTGTCGATCTGCCACGCCACCAGCGCCGGATGCTTCCCCAACGCCGCCCCGCACGCCTCCGCAATCCGCAAACACGCCGCCCGCACCACCGGATTCGCATACGACGCATGCTGCCGCGCCCCATGACTCATCGTCACCCCATCCGCATTCACAAAACACCGCTCCGGACGCCCGTGCGTCAACCACACCGGCGGCGTCGGCGTCGGCGTGCACCACACCACGCCGATCCCCGCTTCATGCAGCCGATCCATCACGCGCACGAAAAAGTCGAACGACACCTTGCCTTCCTCCGGCTCGAGCTTCGCCCACGTGAACTCCCCCATCCGCACCACGTTCAACCCCACGCGCTTCATCTCCGCGATATCCCGCTCGATGTCCGCCTCAGGCCAAAGCTCCGGATAATAACACGCGCCGTGATAAAGTTTCTTCATGGTCCAGGGTAAACGTTCCGCGACTCAACCCACCCCGCGCCCGAAAGCCAGTCCTCCCCATTCGGAGAGTCCGCCCTTCCCGTTCCTTCATAACACCTACCCACTCTACTCCACCCGCCACTCGCGCCCCTTCGTGTCCCTTTGTGTCCATTCGTGGTTCCGATCCCCATCCGTGTTCATCCGCGTCCATCCGTGGTTCCAGTCACCGGAATTACCGATCTTTCAGTTGTCGTAAATCACTCCCCCACCATCGTCCCACGCATGAGACTCACCCCCGTCCTCGCCGCGCTGTCCGCGCTCTTTCTTCCGCTCAGCGCCGTCGCGCTCGATTCCGCGCCTTCCCGCGTCCTCCCGATCGCCGACCAGGCGTTCGCCGGCTCCTCCGTCAACGTCACCGCCAACACCCGCTCGTCCATCGTCACGCACTCGACGCAGCAATTCGCCGCGTTCTACGACGCCGACGGCACGCTCACCCTCGCGCAACGCCGCCTCGGTGCCGACTCCTGGGAAACCCGCGCCACGCCACACCGCGCCAACACCGCCGACGCCCATAACAGCATCTCGCTCGCCGTCGACGGCGAGGGCTTCCTCCACGTCGCCTGGGACCACCACAACACCCCGCTCCGCTACGCCCGCTCCGCGGCACCGCTCTCCCTCGAACTCGCCGCTCCCACCGCCATGACCGGCCACCGCGAGTCCCGCGTCACGTATCCACAATTCCACCTCCTGCCCAACGGCGACCTGCTCTTCCTCTATCGCGACGGCGGCTCCGGCAACGGCTCCGTCATCCTCAACCGCTACGACACCGCCGCCAAATCTTGGTCCACCGTCCAATCCAACCTCATCGACGGCGAGGGGCAGCGCAGCGCCTACTGGGACCTCAACGTCGACCGCCGCGGCACCCTCCACCTCGCCTGGATCTGGCGCGACTCCCCCGACGTCGCCACCAACCACGACCTTTGCTACGCCCGCTCCACCGACAGCGGCGTCACCTGGACGAAATCCGACGGCTCCACACTCAAACTTCCACTCACCGCCGCCAACGCCGAATACGCGCTCCGCATCCCCACGAAGAGCAATCTCATGAACCCGCCGTCCGTCGACTCCGACCAGCACGGCCACCCCTACCTTTCCAGCTACTGGTCACCCCAGCCCGGCGCCGCCCCGCAATTCCAAATCGCCCACCACGACGGCTCCACGTGGCACGTGATCCCCGGCCCCGCCATCCCACAACCTTTCACCCTCTCCGGCACCGGCACGAAAAGCGTGCCCGTTTCCCGCGCCGCCCTCCTCGTCGACACGACGTGGGACAAACCCGCCCTCCACCTCATCTACCGCGACAACGCTCACCAATCCCGCGCCCTCCTCGCCACGCGCGCCGGCATCGGCGTATCCAAAAATAACGACTGGGAAATCCGCGAGCTCCACTCCGACTCCCTCGGCGCGTGGGAACCGTCCATCGATCCCGTCCTCTGGCGCCGCCTCGCCCAGGCCCACCTGCTCGTCCAAAACGTCGTTCAACGCGACGGCAACGACCAGTTCTCCGCCACCCTCGCCGCCACCCCCATCGCGAGCCTCGTCTGGGCTCCCATGACCGATCGCATGCGCGCGTCCTCCTCGCACGGAAGATCCGAATCGACCGCCGCCGCACCCTATCCTTCCTCCCCCACGCCTTTCGAACGCGACGCCATGATCGCGCTCGGCCACCGCCTCATCGACTGGCAATGGGCCAACCTCCCCGCCGAATCCCGCCGCCGCCAGCCGCGCGGCTGGGAAGTCGCTCCGTTCTACCTCGGCATCCTCGCCCTCGACCGCACCGCCCCCAACGAGCGCGAACGCGAACGCCTCCGCCGCTACGCCGACGAGACACTCCAGTGGCAACCGCACCGGCGCATCTACCACGCCGACGACCACGTCGTCATTCAGGCCTACTACGAGCTGTATCAAAAATATGGCGACAAACGCATGATCGCCCCATCGCTCGAGCGTTTCGAACACATCCTCGCCCATCCCTCGCCTGCTCGCTTCGACTGGGGCACCGCCAACAGCACCGATCTGTGGTCCTGGTGCGACGCCCTCTTCATGGCTCCCGTCGCCTGGCTCCAGCTCTGGAAAGAAACCGGCGACAATCGCTACCTCGAGTTCATGAATCGCGAATGGTGGCTCACCACCGATCGCCTCTACCGCCCCGAGGTCGGCCTCTACCTCCGCGACGAATCCTACTGCGATCTCCGCGAGCGCAACGGCAAGACCATCCACTGGTCCCGCGGCAACGGCTGGGTTTACGCCGGCCTCGCCCGCGTCCTCGATCTTTTTCCGAAGGATCACCGCGACTACCCGCGCTACGTCCAACTCTTCCGCGACATGACCCGCGCCGTCCTCGACTCCCAACAACCCGATGGTCTCTGGCGCGTCGGTATGCTCGATCCGGATACACACACCGTCCGCGAAACCAGCGGCACCGCCTTCTTCACCTTCGGTCTCGCCTGGGGCGTCAATCGCGGCCTCCTCGAAAAGAAAAACATCGAACCCGCCCTCCAGCGCGCCTGGTCCGCCCTCTCGAGCTCCGTCACCGCCGACGGCAAACTCGAAAACGTCCAACCCATCGGCCACGCGCCCGAAGGTTTCGATCCGCACCACACCGACACCTTCGCCGTCGGCGCCCTCCTCCTCGCCATCAGCGAACTCGCCCAGCTCCGGTAGGTTGCGCGCTCGTCGCGCAACGGACACGCGAACCGCACGCCATCTCCGGCTTGGAGCCATAAGCGTCCGCCTAATGACCCCACAGGTCCGATCTAATTTAGCGCGAGCAATCCACATTGCGTGTTGTGCTGCGAAACATCCCGGCTCAACTTCAGCCCATCTCCTCCGCTTAGCGGAGGATTGGGGTAACTAAGAAAGCAATGCCCGCCGTGTTAGGGGTAACACGGCGGGCTCTTTTTTTGCCCAAAATCCCCACGCTCCCATCGCCCGCTTACCCGATGGAGATTAGCCCGTTTCGAACGGTTCGCCCACAACATCGTCGGCTTCCGCTCCCCAAACGAGACCCTCGGCCGGAAAAATTCAGTTTATGAAGAGCCGCTTCGAAAATCGGAACTCGCAGGCCGCGGAGAGGTGAAGAAAGCAACTCACCCGCTCCATCCCACTCCTCTGGCTTCGTGTTCATTCGTGTCCCTTCGTGGTTCCTCATCTGCATGAGTCCGGCTCAGCCCCTCACCAGCACTCGACCATCCACTAACCCCGCCTCCTTCCCCATGCGCCGCTTCTTTTTCGCCTTCCTGTTTCTCTTCAGCGCCTTGGCCGCCACATCGCTCGCCGCCGAAAACCTCCGCACTCCCGCCGCCAAGCCGCTTTTCCGCGATCCCATCTTCGACGGCGCCGCCGACCCCGTCGTTATCTGGAATCCACACGTTCAACGCTGGTGGATGTTCTACACCAACCGCCGCGCCAACGTCCCCGGCCTCTCCGGCGTCGCCTGGGTTCACGGCACTAAAATCGGCATCGCCGAATCCTCCGACCACGGCACCACGTGGTCCTACCTCGGCACCGCCCACATCGATCTTCCCGTCGACCTCGCCTCCGCCGAGCCCACGCTGTGGGCGCCCGACGTCATCACCGCGCCCGATGGCACGCATCACATGTTCCTCACCGTCGTCCCTGGCGTATTTGAAAACTGGCGACATCCCCGCGCGATCGTCCACCTCACCAGCACCGACCTCCGCACCTGGGAAAACCCCCGCCCGCTCTCCCTCGCCTCCGATCGCGTCATCGACGCCGCCGTATTCCCCCTCCCTTCCGGCGGCTGGCGCCTGTGGTATAACAACGAACGCGACGCCAAATCCATCTACCACGCCGACAGCCCCGACCTCGTCACCTGGACCGATCGCGGCAAAACCTCCGGCGTCGGCGATCGCCCCGGCGAAGGCCCCTACGTCTTCCGCTGGCGCAACCGCCACTGGATGATCGTCGATCTCTGGAAAGGCCTCGGCGTTTACCACTCCCACGACCTTGAAAACTGGATACCGCAATCCGGCGACCTTCTCGCGACGCCCGGACGCGGCCCCGACGACGGCGTCAACGGCGGTCACGCCTGCGTCGTCGTCAACGAAGCCGAGGATCGCGCCTTCTGCTTTTATTTCACCCATCCCGGCCGCACCGGCACCATCACGCCTTCCGACCCCAACTCCCTGGATCTGCGCCGCAGCTCCATCCAGGTCGTCGAGCTTCACGAAGCCAACGGCGTTCTCACCTGCGACCGCGATTCTCCGACTTTCATCAACCTGCGGTGAACTCCCGCCCCCTCCGGAATCCTCCCTCCTCTTCATCGCTCTCTTTCGTCCAAGCTCCGCCGTCACTTCGCCAACTCCTCGTCGCTCTCTCCCACAACTCCCAGCGTCTTCAACTCCCCTATATCATATTAAATAATGTCATAGCCGTTGGCCGAATCGGGAAAGCCGATTTGAACCACGAAGGCACCGAGCACACAGAGGAAGGCCACGGGATCTCTCTGTGCCTCTGTGGTTCACCTGAAGGGCTATAGTTTTTCTGAAAACGCTCTATCTCCACCTTCGTCGCGCGCTGATACTGCCGCACCAGCCGCCTGCTCTCGCGGCCAAAATATTCCGACGCGAGCCTCTTCAGCACCGCCTCAAAGCTCGAATCGTTTCATGGGGTTGGGGGTTCTCCGACACCGAAGTGCACGCCGCCGGCCCAAGCAACAGGCTCGCCCGGCAGCGCACGCTCTCTCTCGTTCGCCACCTTCATACCAACCTGCCCAACCCCACCACAACTCATCTCCCTCCACCCCTTTTTCGAGTTCGCCCTTTTCGCCTGCACTTTAACCAGCCTCCGATAGGGGTTGCCCTCACCCATTCGCTCCGCCCTCCAGCATCCGAAATGGGTGCCCTCCACCGCACTTACCCCATCGCCCATGAGCCTCCACATCGTCCGCCTCGGCACCCCACGCCTCCCCCACGAGGGCCTTCGCATCGGCACCGTGCGCCGCCCACCGCGCGGTGTCCCAAAATCCAAATTCTCCGCCGAAAACTGGTATGACGTCTGGTTCCCCAACCTCGCACCGAGCGTCGCCACCATGAAGCTCGGCCTCTCCGCCGAATCGCCCGCGCAGTGGTCCGCCTTCGCCCGCAAATACAAAGCCGAGATGTCCACGCCCGCCGCGAAACACGACCTCGCCCTCCTCGCCGCCCTCTCCCACACCACAAACTTCTCCGTCGGCTGCTACTGCGCCGACGAATCCCGCTGCCACCGCTCACTCCTCCGTCAACTCCTCGCCGACCTCGGCGCCCGTTTCGCGTAATCCCCATCCGGATACGCTCACCTATTGTCGTTTCCCACAGGAAACCTCGATAATTCGGGGCACCTAGCAGCGGTTGTCATTCTGAGCGTAGCGAAGAATCCAGGGCGACGATCGGCCGCGGACGCACACGTGGATTCTTCGCTGCGCTCAGAATGACAGCCATCATTTGCCATTCGAATTCCTAACGTTACTTGCGGGACAGGACACTAAGAATCCGTGGAGGCATGCCTCCGTGCATGCCGTTCCCCGCGTCCGCGTAACCCCGCCCCCGAATGGCCATTCGTCGCGGAGGGCGCCCCCCTCGCCTCTCACAACCGCTTCAACCGCGACGCATCCACCCACTCGTTCTGCTCCTCCGCGAACGCATCGAACTTGATCAGATAAAGTCCGTCCTTCACCGCGCGAATCCGCCCCGGATGCCACTGCTCCAACCTCGGCGTGCGCAACACGTTCACGTGATCGCCCACTTTCCACTCCGCCGCCGCGGCCGCATCCACCCCACCCGCACCACCCGCCGCACTCCCGCTCGCGCTCACCGCCCCTTTCGCCGGTATCACGATTTGCACGACAGACTTCACCACCCCGCTCCCGCTCATCAGCGTCACATCTCCCGACCCCGGCGCAAACGTCACCGGCGCCGTTTTCGCGAGCGGCGTCTTCGTCTGCACGCCCACCACCTCGCGACTCGACACCAACAACGGCACCATCCCGCCGCCCGCATCGAGCCCCACCTTCACTTCGTAATCCGCCAGCGGCACATCGAGGATGAACCGGTTCGCCCGCTGCCAGTTCAACGCCTTCGTGTAATTCAACGTCCGTGCCGCCGAGCCATCCATCAAGCTCCCCCGCGGCGTCAGCTCGATCTTCAGCGCCGCATTCTCCGGCAGGCTGTCCGCGCTCGTCCCATCGGAATTGATGAACTCCAACTCGATCGTCCCGCCAAACCACGCCCGCTCATCCGTGTCGCTCTTCGTCGCCGACACCTTGCCCGACATCTTCAACACAAGCCGCACCGCCGCCCCTTCCGTCGAATCGAAATCGTGATTGTCCTCTCCTTCCAAATACAACGGCAGCGAATACGCCCGCCCATTGTAATTCGTGCTCCAGTTCGCCTCGCGCACACTGAACTGCCCCGGCGGCAGCCGCAGCGCAAACGTCCCATCCGTCTTCGTTCGCACATTCAACGACGAGCGCTGTCCCGCATCCGTCGTCCCAAATACCCGGATACCCACTCCGCCCAGGGGCTCCCCCGACGCCTTCACCGCCACTCCCGTCAAATACCCCTCTCTCACTCCCTGCGCGTGCAGTCCCGCCGCCCACACCAACGACGCCATCACCATAACCGTCCGCAATATACGTGGAAGCATGTCGTCTGTATCGAAAAACCCGCGACACCACTCAAGCCAATCCTCCCGCCTCCCACCCCAATCCGACTTGTAATACATTATATTACATCGCGCCTCCACCGCCACCCGGCTGTTTGACGGTTCAGCATCCCGGCCATTGAGCCCGTCCGATCTCTCGCCCGACTCATCTCATGCGCTTTCTCCGCTCCTTTCCCCTCCTGCTCTGCTTCGCCGCACCGCTCGTCGCCGCCACCTCCGAACCTAACTGGCCCAACCCCCTCATCCTCCAGCGCGCCGATCCTTTCATCCACAAGCACACCGACGGTTACTACTACTTCACCGCCACCGTTCCCGAATACGACCGCCTGGAACTCCGCCGCGCTCGGACCATCGCCGGCCTCGCCACCGCCGAACCCAAAACCATCTGGCACAAACACCCCACCGGCATCATGGGCGCTCACATCTGGGCCCCCGAACTCCATCACATCGACGGCAAATGGTTCATCTACTTCGCCGCCGGCGAAGCCGAAAAGATCTGGAACATCCGCATCTACGTCCTCGAAAACGCCTCCGCCAATCCCCTCGAGGGCGACTGGATCGAACGCGGCCAGCTCAAAACCAACTGGGAATCCTTCGCCCTCGACGCCACCACGTTCGAACACCGCGGCACCCGCTACCTCGTCTGGGCTCAGCGCGATCCCGCCGTCAAAAACAACACCGACCTCTATATCGCCAAAATGGATACGCCCACATCCATCACCGACCGGCAGGTCCTCCTCTCGCGCCCCGAATACGACTGGGAAAAAGTCCGCTACGCCGTCAACGAGGGCCCCGCCGTCCTCATCCGCCACAACCGCATCTGGATCGCCTTCTCTGCCGCCGGCACCGGCCCCGAATACTGCGTCGGCCTGCTCTCCGCCGACGAATCCTCCGACCCGCTCGATCCGAAATCCTGGACCAAATCCTCCGCGCCGGTCTTCGCCACCAGCGAAGAAAACAACATCTTCGGCCCCGGCCACAACAGCTTCACCGTCGCCGAAGACGGCGTCACCGACCTGCTCGTGTATCACGCCCGCAACTACCGCGACATCCCCGGCGACCCGCTCCGCGACCCCAACCGCCACACCCGCGTCCAACCCCTCTCCTGGACCCCCGACGGCACCCCCAATTTCGGCGTGCCGAATCCCGAAAGATGATCTGTAGGGCGGGGTCTCCCCACCCCGCCGCCCCACCTCCCGTTCATTTTTTTGCGCCTTCTGCGCCTTTTTGCGGCCACACCATCCGTCAGATCGGAAGAACCGATCGAACCACCAAGACACCGCGACACAAAAGAAGCCCACCGGTTTTCTCTGTGCCTCTGTGCCTTGTTCGTCCCGATACCTATCGATCTTTCGATCCGACCGCGCCTCACCCTCTCGGCATCGCGTCCGGCACCAACGCCAGGCATTCCATCGCCGCGAGCCCCCACTGCGCCGACCCATTCGTCGAAACCCACCGCGCCTCCTCCACCGGCCGCAACACCTCCGGCCCCTCCACCAGCGTCGTCTCGAGCTTCGGCTTCCGCCCGCGCCCTTCGCTTCCTTCCGCGCCGTGAAACTCCTTCCACGCGCGCCGCGCCAGCTCCGGATCGTTCTTCAGCTTCGCCGCAAACGCCGTCAGCCGCGAATGCCCTTGCTGCAAACTGATCCCGCGCAACGGCGCCCCAAACCTCTTCGCCTGCTCCTCCGCCGGCGCGTTATACCACACGCAGTAATCCAGCCACGCCTGCGTGAACTCCGGCACGTCTAGCAACTCCACAAGTTCGGCGCACACTTCGACCAGCCCGAACACCGCGCTCAAATGCGACACATTCGGACGCTCGAACTCGCTCTTCGCGAAGGCCGCCGTGTCCAGATTCATCCGCGCCCCGCCCGTGAAAAACCCGAGCGGCTGCGCCCCGATGCCCCGCATGCTCGCGATCAATCGCTCCCGCGACTTCGCATCGCCCGTGCGCTCCCACTCGGTCAACCACGCACCCGCCAACGACCCCCAGTCCGTTCCGAAGCCCGCATAAACTTCCGTCGCATTCGGATCCGCCGCGGTCACGCGGTCCCGCGCCACTTTCCGATTCGCCTGCACCATCGCCAGCGCCCGCCCGGCCTCCACCTGCTCGCGCATCAAATCGCCCACGCGCTCGTCGCCCGTGAGATAATAATAATACCGGCGATTCACCGCCGTGCTGATCCGCAACTGCTTCGCCGAACAGCCCCAGTGCAACACATTGTGCCGCGACCCGAGCGGCGCGAAACGCCCGATGTGATGCACGTCCACTTCCCCCGTGTGCCGCGTCATCGCCTCCGCGAAACGAAACACATCCGCCCGCCCGGTCCGCAGGAAATACATCCACAACCAGATGTCCGTCGACAGCTCCGAGTTGTCCCACGCGAAACCGCCTACGTCGTATTTCCATTCGTGACGATCCGCATCGTAGCTGTGCATCACGTCACCAAAATTCCAATACCCATACCACCGCCGCTGCTCCTGCTGCTTCACGTAGAAATCGAAGGTCCACGCGAGCTGCTCCTCGATCGCCGCCCGTTCCGGCGTCGACCGATCCTCCGGCGTCCACAATCCGCCAAACACCCCCGCCGCGCTCAACGCACCCGGTCGCGCCACGATCGTCGGCGGCGTCCGCACGATCTTCGCCAGCTCCGCCAGCTGCTCTCCGCGCGGCGTCGCCGCCAGCGCCCACACATACAGCTCGCTCGTCCGCGCCACGCCTTCCGGCACATCATAGCCGGGCTCGTAGTCCTCATACGTGATCTCCAGCGCATCGAGCTGCTTCTCGTAGGTATCCTGGCCCATGCCGTCGTGATACCCGCGCAAATCCATCGGCCCCGCCTCCGGCGCCCACAACCACATCGTCACTTCCGCCGCATCCGTCGCCGCGCCGCGAATATCCAATTGCCCCGGATAACTCTGCCAGAAATTCCGCACGCCAAACGCCACGCCGCCATCCGGCGTTCCCACATAACCCATCCCGCCCGCCCGCTGCCCGCGCGCCGCGCTGATCCACGTTTGTCCTTCTTTCGTCCGTTTCCGCAGTTCGAACCCGTCACAGTTCGGCTGATACAAGGTCCAGTCGCTCCACGCCGGAATCCAATGCAGCCGCTTGCTCACGTTCTCCGGCCACGTGGCGATCGCCGGCGTCGCCTCGCCCGCCCGCTGCGCATTCTTCACCGGCGCCCCGGGATCGCGCCGCAATCCCGTCAGCCCTCGCACCGCCTCGACGAAAAGTCCGTCGTCCTGACCCGAGAACCGCACATGCCGGTCGTGCAACTCACCGCGCAACGGCACCTGAAAACGCAGCCCCAGCCCGCGCACGAAATCCTTCCTCTCGTCCCCATCGTAAACGATCGTGTGCAATACCCGCACCGCATCGCCGCCCGCATAGAAATACATCCGCACCACAAACGGCAGCCACGCGCCGCGCCCGCCATTCTCCACCGCCGCATGCTTGCCTTCCACCTTCACCACCGCCCGCACCGGCCCGCTCTGCTCGAGCGTCACGTTCCCAATTTCACCGGAAAATTCCTCCACCGCCGCATCCACCGCTGCGCTGCCTTGTCGCAACAACACCAACTTCCCCGCGCGTAGAACTTCTTTCCCTTCGCGCGCAATCACCGGCACCAGCTCGCGCCCGCGCTTCGCCACGCGCACTTGCATCACGCCCGTGTCGATCTCGATCGCGTCCGCCGTCTCCTTCGCGCTCAAGGCCCGCGCCGGCGCGGCCGACGAACCCGGCACCACCTCGAAGCTCTCGCTCATCCCTTCTCCCGCCGGCACGGCATGCGCCGTCCACTTCAACGATCCATCCGGCCAGGTCGCCAGCGGCCAGCTCTGCACCGGCAGCGCCGCCCCATTCGCTCCTTTCAACGCAAAGGTCGTTCCCGCCGCCTGCGTCCCACGCGCCCACGCCGTGCCCCACGTCACACCCGGTTGCACTTTCGGCGCCACTCCATCGAGCCAGCCCGCCTCGCCGGGCCTCCCACGGCCTCGCGTGCCCACCACCGCCGCGCCGGCATTCGTCTGCGCTTCCACCCGCCACGTCGCCACGATCTGCGCCGCCGCCGCCGCAATCGCCGAATTCTTCACAAACTGACGTCGAGTAATGGAGCTCATAGAAAATAAAGAAAAGTGATCCAACGCTTCCGCACCGCCAACGGTGCCGCCTCAATCCAGGTGAAACACCTCGCGCAGTTCCACCGACACCGGACTCGCGTCCGCATTGCTCGGCATCACGTCGCCCATGTGCTTCCACCAACGCTGACACTCGGGCGTCTGCGCGATCGCGTTCCACCGCGCCTCGTCCTCGATTTCCACATACGCGAACAACTGCCGGGTCTGCGGATGCAAAAAGATCGAGTAGTTGTGCGCACCATGCGCCTTCAACACCCGCTCCAGCTCCGGCCAGATCGGACGGTGCCGCCGCTCGTATTCCTGTTCCTTGCCGGCATCGACCGACATCACGAATGCTTTGCGAATCATGGTGGGGAAGAAAGCGCTCCGGACGCTACACGCCAGCCGCTCCTCCGCTAATCCGCTCTAGGGGGACAGTTCGAATGGTAGGGCGAGGCGTCCCGCCGAGCCGCGCCCGTGCAGGAAGCTCCAAGCACCAAGATCCAAGCTCCAGAGAACCTCCAGTTTCCAACTTCCAACCCACCGCTCCACCCTTCTCCCCACCCGTCGATCTTTGGTTTTTGAACCTTCTCTGGAGCTTGGATCTTGGTCCTTGGAGCTTCCCGCCGCCACCGGCGGCGGGTCATTCGGACTCTCCGAATTTTCATTGCCCCTCCGGCCGCCCCGCCGGATTTTCGCCGACTTCACCGCCATGGCCGCCCCCACCCTGCGCACGCTCGCTCGTTCCCTCGGTCTTTCCCGCACCACCGTCTCCGACGCCCTTCGCGGCTCACCCCGCGTAAATCCCGACACCGTCGCCCGCGTCCGCGCCGCCGCCGAAGCCGCCGGCTACCAGCGCAACCCGCTCACCGGCGCCGTCATGTCCCTCCTCCGTCGCTCGCGCGGTCAACAATTCCGCGGCGTCCTCGCCGCCCTCGAGGTCGTCGAGCCCGGCCGCCCGTCCCACGCCGTCCGCTACAACGAATCCCTCCTCGCCGGCATCTCCGAACGCGCCAACGAGCTCGGCTTCAAGGTCGAGCGTTTCGAAATCGGCCCCCAGGGCGTGCGTCTCAACCGTTTGGATACAATCCTCCACACGCGCGGCATCCAGGGCATCGTCGTCCTGCCCGCGTCGGGCTTTCCCGACCTCTCGCCGCTGTCGTGGACGCGCTACACCGCCGTTTACGCCGACTACTTCATCGATCATCCGCCACTCCACTGCGTCTGCTCCGATCACTACCGCTCCATGGTCGGACTCCTCCAGGAACTCCACGCCCGCGGCTACCGCCGGCCGGGGCTCTTCATGGAGATCACTCACGACGAACGCCTCCACTTCCGCTGGGAAGGCGCCTTCCTCGCCCTCCAAAAATACCTGCCCGAAACCACCGCCGTCCCCGCGCTCCGCATGAAGTCCATCGCACGCGCCGAATTCGAAGCGTGGTTCAAGAAATACAAACCCGACGTCGTGCTGGGCCACTCGCCCGAAGCCATCGGTTGGATGAAATCCGCCGGCGCCAAAATCCCCAAGACCCACGCGTTCGTCTGCCTCAACTCCCTTCGCTGCGAAGACGAATGCGCCGCCCTCGATCTCCGCAGTTCCCTCCTCGGTGCGCGTTGCGCCGAACTCGTCATCGGACAACTCCTCCACAACGAATTCGGCGTTCCCGACCAGCCTTCGCTCACCACCATCCCCGCCATCCTCCGCGAAGGCCCGACCTTGCGCACGCGCTGACGCTCTCGCGCACCCCGCCCGCGCGCGCGTGTCCAACACCGCCACGCTCACCCCGTGTTTCGCAATCCCGCCGCAATGCAGTTCAACGTGAGCAGGAGCTGCGTCTGATCCGCCGGCGTCGCGCTTCCTTCGCGCAACCGCTTCAACAGCTTCACCTGCAACCGGTGCACTTCCTTGATCGCCGGAAATCGCAGCGTCCGCACGGCCGCGACCGCCGGCACCAACGCCTCCACCGCCGGCTTCCCCGTCACCTCCCGCAGCGCCGCCAGCGTCCGCTCGTGCTCCGCGCGGATCGCTCCAAAAATCCGCTCGCGCGCCTCTCCCGCTTCGAAAATCTCCGCATACCACCGCGCGACTTCCATGTCCGCCGTCAACACGCTCGCCGCCAGCGAACGCACCAGGTTCGCAAAGAACCGCCACTCGCCCTCCATCTTTTGCAATCTCCGCTTCCGCTCCGGATCGGACAACGCGCGCTGCAGCGCCGCGCCCGCCCCATACCAGCCCGAAATGCCGTGACGATTCTGCGTCCACGAAAACACCCACGGAATCGCCCGTAGATCCGCCACGCCTTTCGTCGCCTTCCGCTTCGCCGGCCGCGAGCCGAGGTTCAGTTGCCCCACCCATTCGATCGGAGTCGTCGCCAGAAAATACGCGACGAAATCCGGATCGTCCACCAGCGCCCGATACGCGCGATCCGCATCGCCCGCGAGTCGTTCCATCTCCTCCGCGAACTCCGGCACGAACTCCGCCGGCGCCAGTTCGTTCTCCAAGCTCGCCGCCATCACGCTCCCCACCAGACGCCGCAAATGATACAGCGCCGTCTCCCGATTCGCATACTTCGACGAAATCACTTCGCCTTGCTCCGTGATCTTGATCCGCCCCGCGAGCGTCCGCGGCGGCAGTCCGAAAATCGTCCGATCCGCCGGCCCTCCGCCTCGCGAAATCGATCCGCCCGTCCCGTGGAAAAACTTCAGCACATAGCCGTGCGACGCCGCCATTCGCACCAGCCGATCCTGCGCTTTGTAAAGCTCCCACGCAGCCGCCATCAGCCCGCCATCCTTGTTCGAATCCGAATAGCCAATCATCACCTGCTGCATCCGGCCTCGCGCCTCCAGTCGCGCCCGCACCGGTTCGCACCCGAAGAGCGCCTCCGTGATCTGCGGCGCCCGCCGCAGGTCCTCGATCGTTTCGAAAAGCGGCACGACCGACAGCTCGCAAACGCCGTTCTGAAACGCGCCCACTTCCTTCAAAAACAAATACGCGACGAGCAGATCGGAAACATCGCGCGTCATCGAAACGATATACGATCCCAGGCTCTCCGGATCGATCTCCCGCCGCGCCCAGGGCACCGCCCGAAACGTTTCAATCACCTCATTCGTCCCCGGCGAAAAGGTGTGCCACTCCGCGATCAACGGCCGCGTCGATCCGATCTCCTCCAACAACCACGCTCGTCGCTCGCTTTCGTTCATCGCCGCATACGACCGGCCCGTTGCCGTCCGGCAGACTTCGTCCATCGCCTTCTCCAACACGCCGCTGTTCTCGCGCAAATCGAGTCGCGCGAGATGAAATCCAAAGGTCTTGATCCGCACGTCGAGCGGCCGCAGCCACGCCTCCGCCGCATCGCGCCCGCCAAACTCCTCCAAGCTGCGCCGCAGGATCGCGATGTCTCCCAGGAACTCCGCACTCGCGCGATACGCGTGCCGCGGCCAGCCGCTCCGCGGCCCTCCTCCGTGCAATGCCTCGCGCCGCGCCTCCAAACGCCGGCGCACCGCACCCAGCTTCTGCCGATAGGGCTCGTGCGGATTTCGCGCCGAAATCTCGCTCCAGCCCGGGATCGTTTCCGCGTCGTTTTGCAACGACGCCGAAAACTCGTCCGACACCGCGACGCGGTGAATCGAATGCGCAAACACCCCGATCAGCGTATCCACGTCCGCGATATACTGGTCGAGAATGAAGGTCGCATGCCGCAACAGCGTTCGACGCGTCACGTCCGCCGTGACAAATGGATTCCCGTCACGATCTCCGCCGCGCCAGCTCGAAAACTGCAGCAGCGCCGGAACATCGAACCGAACCCCCGGCAACTCCTCCGCCAGCACGTGATACAGATCGCTGATCACCGAGGGCACGAGGGGATAGAAGGTCTCGCGAAAATAGAACAATCCATTCTCCACCTCGTCCGCCACCCGCGGCTTCTCCAGGTAGATGTCCCCGGTCTGCCACAACACTTCGATGTCCGCTCTCAGTCGCTTTTCCTCTTCGCGACGCTCCTCCGCGCCAAGATCGCGCGAAAGCCGGTCGAGCGAACGATAAATCCGTTGATGCACCTCAAGCACCGTCACCCGCTTCGCCTCCGTCGGATGCGCCGTCAGCACGGGCTGAATCTCGAAACGGCCCAAAAACGCCGCGATCTGCTCCGTCGTCGCACCTCGTTTCAAAAGATTGCGGACGATCGATCGAAACGACCACCGGATCGTCGTCGCCTCGTTCAGCCGCCCCGTCGCCGGCGGTTCGCCGATCTTCCGCCGCAACTGCGATCCCTGAAACTCCTCGGCGATGTTCAACAGGTGAAACACGATCGAGCGCGCCTGAATCGCCGCCTCGACACTGCGGGGATTGTCGCTGTCGACCGGTGTGATCTCCAACGCCCCTCCTCCCGTATCCACCCAACGGATTCGTCGTTCGCTCGCCTCCGGCTGCCGTTCGAGGAACTCGGCAAACACGCGCACCAGGCGGCGAGATTCCTCTATCAGCGCGTCAGGATCCAACACGCCTCCGGATTCGAGCAGATTGATCGACATGGCTACATTCGCCGGCGCCACAACCGTTGCAGCGCAGGTGCGCGCCACCGTGCCATCAACCGCTTGGGCCGCAAGCAGCCCGACGCACTAACGTGAGAAGAGCTCGAGCGTCTTCGCCTCGGACACCGCCGAATCCCCTCAGTCTTCTTCGTCCTGCCCCACCACGCCGCCATTGGCCGGCAGCCGATTCGGCAGGAACCAGAAATACAACATCAGCCACCAACTCCAGCAGCTGCGATAAAGCAGGATGGGCACCACCGTGCATCCGATCACCGCCAGCACCGTGGCCGCCGTCCACGAGATCGCTCCCGCCGCCCCCGCCACAATCGCCGGTATCACGAAGACGAACGACGCCACCGAATAGTTCAACACCCACGGACCGAGGAAAAAACCTTCGCCGCGATCGAAGCCCGTGCCACAACTCGGACACCGCCGCCGAATCCGCAACGACCGCGGCGGAAAGAGCGTGCGCTCGCCGCAATTTGGACACCGATGCGCCAACCCTCGCGCAATGATCTGGTTCTTTTCGACGTGCATGCCCCCACGCTATGCCATTCGCCGCCCGCTGCAAAGCTTTCGCCCCAGAGTATCGCCGGCCCAAACCCTCCGCCGCCGCGCTCAGTTCCGCCGCCGATCGTCGTGGGCGCGAACCTCTCCTCCTATTCGAAGCGGAACGAATACAACTTCGTGCGCGTCGAGCGAAACTCCAGAGACAGCGTGCGCCCCACCAGCGATGAAAGATCGGCACCTTTGCTCCACGCGACCGTCGCCGAGGTGCCATTGTATTCGAGCGGGATCCCCGCGGTCCATTCGCGACACAGCAATTCCACCTCGAACTCCTCGAATTGAGCCGTGGAGTTCGTCGTGAACCGCACCTGCCGCGTCGCACCGCTCGACACCGGCGCCAGCAGCGCGCCGTCCATCGTGACCGCGTTCATGCGGGACGCCATGCCTCGGATCGACGCCGCGCTGCGTTCATTGTCTTCACCAATGGTCGCCGCGACACCCGGCAAACGCATGAAAACTTCACCGGGATTCTGACTCGCCAGCGCGCCAAACGCATCGGTCGCCGCCGCCGAAATCAAGTTCGTCGAATTCCGCTGACGCGTGATCGCCGCCGCATGGCCTTCCGCTTCCGTGGTGACCTGGATCGTCTGGAGGCGAAGCACCTCGGAATCCATTTGAAACCGCACCGGCGCCAGCCCGCCGGCGTCGACCGTCAGCGTGCGCTCCTGCGGATCGAGGCCCGTGTGGGAAACCAGCACGCGATGCGAACCAGCCGGCACGTCCCGGAATTCGAAACGGCCGAGATCGTCCGTCAGCGTCGTGCGACCGAGCTCCGGCAGCGCCACCGTCGCGCCGGCCTGCGCCACCAGTAAACTCGGCAACGAGCACGCCGCCAGGCCGCACGCAAGGCCCAAGATGCGCGCGAGGTGTGATGAAAACGCGGATACACTTCCGCGCCCCACAAAAAGAGGACCCCGGGGCCGAAGGGGGATTTTTCCATAGGCTTGCGTCTGGGAAAGGCGCCATCGCGGGCTCACCGCCCGCACAACACACGTTCCCCAGGCAGCCACTCGCCCCACACGCCCTTTTCGATCTCTGCGCGGAGATAAGCTGCGGTTTGAGTAACAAGAGAAACGCGTTGGGGTATGCCGGGCACGGGGACGGGCAACAAAGCCAAACGATTTTTTCAAGCAATCACCTTCGCTCTGCGCACGCCCCACCTCCCGAAGAGCGTCCTCCCGCCTCGCGCCTTCACGCACCTTCCGGCGCTTCCACGTAGCGATCGCGTTGAAAGGTGAAGACCCGCGCCACCAACGCCGCGATGCTGCCCGCCGTGTAAGTCACCGCGAGCGCCGCGAAGCCGATCGACGCGCCGCGGGTGTTGCCAAACGCCTCACAGAGATGCCCGAAAATCCACGGCGCCGTCGAACCGAGCAGATACACGGTCATCACTTGCACGCTCAACACCGACGACCGGAACCGCGGCGCAATCACATCGAACAACGCCGCCGGCGTATTCGCCTGATAAAAGCCCTGGCACAATCCGAGCATCACCATGCCCGCGCAGGTGAGCACCAGCGTCGGCGCAAACGCCACCAGCAGAATCGCCGGCACGCACAAAATCATCGCGCCCGCGTCGAGCTCGAGACGAAACCCCGGACGATGCTTCACCATCCGATCCGACCAAAGCCCGCCCAACAACACGCCTCCCATCGCCGCCAGATAAACCGAGCTCATCGCCAGCGAACCGGCCTTCGTCATCGATAATCCAAATTTGTCCTGCAGGAACACCGGCGCCCACACGACGTAAGCATTGAACTGCA
Source organism: Verrucomicrobiota bacterium (assembly GCA_023426435.1). Lineage (GTDB taxonomy): Bacteria > Verrucomicrobiota > Verrucomicrobiia > Opitutales > Opitutaceae > Opitutus. The sequence goes on from JAFAAS010000066.1 coordinate 23,425, forward strand.
GCACCACCGCGAGATACCCCGCCGTGATCAGCGCCGCCGTGCGCGTCTTCACCAGGAGCTTCAACGCCGTCACCGGCCCGAGTTTTTCTTTCACCGTCCGCGTCACCACCGGCGCCGGACGCATCCGGAACATCAGGAAAACACCCAACACCAACCCCGCGCCACCGAAGATCGTAAACGCCGCCCGCCACCCGAGCTTCTGCCCGATATATCCGGCGACAAGCCCGCTCGTCATCATCGCGATGTAGAGCGTCGTCTGGTGAATCGACATCGCCAACGTGCGCGTCTGCTGGTGATACGACGCGATCAACGGATACGCCGACGGCGTATAAAACGCCTCCGCGCCGCCCGTCGCCACGCTGCGCAACAGGATCAGCCCGATCACGCCACCCGCGAATCCCGTGCAGAGCGTCGCCGCACTCCAACAAATCAGCGCGCCAATGATCACCCACTTTCGATTGCACGAATCACCGACGTATCCCGCCACCGGCATCATCGCCGCCATCACCACGAAAAAAATCGTGCCGATCAGGCCGACCTGACTCTGCGCGAGATTCAGGTCCTTCATGATGTCCGACAACACCACGCCGAAAATCGCGCGGTCCGCCTGGTGCAGGAAAAACACCATGCACAACATCGCCAACAGCTCCCACTTGTAGCGGTCCTTCGTCGCGGCCGGAGCGCCGCCCACCATCGTCGTTGCCGTGCTCATCGTTTGAACCACTCCTTTGCTCCTTCCGGACGGATCGCCGTGAGATCGCCGCGATAATGACGCAACCGATGCGGCTTCGGCGGATGCTTGAGCAGCTCCGCTTCGTTCAACTCGATGCCCAGTCCCGGCCGCGTCGGAATCAACATGTGCCCGTCCTCCACGCGAATCTCCTCGTCGCTGATATCTCTTCGCCAAGGCACGTCGTTGATCATCGTTTCGAGCAGGAAGAAATTCGGCGTGCTCGCCGCCACATGCAGCGTCGCGATGTTCGTGATCGGCCCCATCGGATTGTGCGGACAAAAACCGATCCCCGCCGCATCCGCCCAACCCGCCATGAGCCGGCATTCCTTGATGCTCGTCCGGCAGATATCCGGCTGGATGAAATCCGCGCAGCCGCGCGTGATGTAGTCGTGCGCCTGATACCGCGTGTAAATCCGCTCGCCCGCCGCGATCGGCACCTGCACGCGCCGGCGCAGATGCGCGAGGCCTTCGAACAACTCCGGAAACAAGGGTTCCTCGAACCACAGGATGTTGAAGGGCTGCAGCGCCACCGCCACGCGCACCGCCGTCTCCACGTTGAACCGCCCGTGGCCTTCAATCATCAAATCGATCGAATCGCCCACCGCTTCGCGCACCGCCGCCACGCAACGAATCGCCGCGCGCAACTCCGCCGTCGTGATGTCGCGATACATGCTGCCGAAGGGATCCCACTTCAGCGCCTTCCATCCAAGCGCCACCGCCTCGCGCGCTTTCGCCGCGAACTCCTCCGGCGTCTTCGCCGGCACAAACCACGCATTCGCATAACAGCGCACGCGATCCCGGCACTGCCCGCCCAACAACTGCCACACCGGCTGACCGAGCCATTTCCCTTTGATGTCCCAGCACGCCATCTCGATCCCCGCCAGCGCACTCGTCAGCACCGGGCCCATTCGCCAGAACGAGTCGCGATACAAATCGTGCGTCAGGCTATCGATGTCCCGCGGATCACGCCCCAGCAACGAGGGCGTCAGATCCTCGATCATCCCCATGATCGCGTTCTCATGCAGTCCGATCGAACACTCGCCATAGCCGTGAACGCCTTCGTCCGTCTCGATTTTGATGAACGCGAAGTTCGTTCGATACGCATCGACGAGCCACTTTTTGATTCCCGTAATTTTCATGAAAGTCTCGTTGTAGTGGTTAAGGCGCGACAAAGCGCCCGCCGTTCACCGCGATGTTCTCGCCCGTGATGAAGCTCGCGCTCACCAGAAACAGCACCGCATCCGCCACGTCCTGCGGCTGACCCGGCCGCCCCAGCGGCACGCTCGCCGCGAACTCCGCGAGCTTCTCCGCCGGCCAGCGCGTCTTCATCACTTCCGTTTCGATATAATCCGGCGTCACCGTGTTGGCCGTGATGCCGACGCGCATCCCTCGCCGCGCGAGCGATCGCGTGAGACCAAACATCCCCGCCTTCGCACAACTATACGCGATCCATTCGTCGTCCGGTTTCCCCATCACGCCTTGCACCGAGGAGATGTTAATCACCCGCCCAAAACCTTTCTTCTCCATCCCAGGCCACATCGCCATCGCGCACAGATAAGCGCCCTTCAAATCCACCGCCAAAACGCGATCCCACCATTCGTCCAGCGAAACGCTCGCCGGTCGCGGCGGCTCCACGCGCGCGCAATTCACCAAAATATCCGGCCCGCCCAAACGCTCCGCCGTCGCCGCCACCATCCGCTCGACCGCATCCCGCTGCGAAATATCCGCCACCGCCGCCTGCGCCGTTCCACCCGCCGCCACGATCTCCGCCACGACGCGGTTCGCGCGGTCTTCGCTGACGTCGTTGACCGCCACCTTGCAGCCGTGCGCGGCAAGCGCCTTGGCAATCGCGCGCCCGACACCCTGCCCCGCGCCGGTAACCACCGCCACATGTTCGGAAAGTGAATTCATGATGTTGAAATTGCTCCGTCCGCGTTCACGCCCAACTCGCCCAGCCGCGCGTTCAACCGCTCGAGCTGATCCGACGAAAGCCGTTCGAAGGGTTCACTCATGTGGTCCGCACAAATGTTCAGCAGCCCCAGCGCCGCCTTGAGCGTCCGAATCGTTCCCGGCGTGCCTCGTTCCAGCAGGTTATAAATCCCCCGACGCGCTTCCGCCGTTTTCTGAAACTCCTCGATCGCCGCCGCGTCGCCGGTTCGCACCGCCTCATAGGCGCCAACGAGCATCCGCGGAAAAACATTCGCACCCGCACACACACCGCCCGCCGCGCCAGCCCGCAAGGCATCGATCAACAGATGCTCGTGTCCGGCAAACACCGGCCAGCCCGGACGCTCCCGCGCGAGCTCCACCAATCCCACCACGCTGTCCTTGTTTCCGGAACTGTCCTTCAATCCCGCAATCCGCTCGATCTCCATCAGGCGCCGCACCGTGTCCGGCAAAATGCCAACCTTCGTCAACGCCGGCATGTTATAAACAAACAGCGGCAACGGCGACTGCGCCGCCAGCGCGCGATAATAATTCACTACTTCGTCCTGATCCAACGGCAGGTAGAACGGCGGCGCCGCGACCACCGCGTCCGCGCCCGCCTCCGCCGCCTCGCGCATGCTCGCCACCGCTTCCGCCATCGCACAATCCGTCACCCCCACCAGCACCGGCACACGGCCTTTCACCGTGCGAGTCGCCTGCACCACGACGTCACGCCGCAACCGCCGGCTCAGGCACGGGCCCTCCCCGGTCGTTCCCAACACGAACACGCCCGTCACCCCGCCGCCAATCACGTGCTCGATCAATCGATCGAATCCCGCCGTATCCAAAGTATCGCGACCGCTCAACGGCGTGACGAGCGGCGGGACAATCCCGTCCCACTTGCTTCGCGCCGCGTTCGACGTCGTCTGCCTTTGGTCCGATGCGCTCATGGCCGCGCCCCAACGTCTTTCGCCGGTTTCGAAACGACTCCGCTTCCGCGAATCCACTCCGCCGTCAGCTCCTCGATCGTCGTGACCTTCAACAGACTCCCCGCAAACTTCGTCAGCGCAAACTTCGTGTAGGGCGAAAACGTCAGCAGCGTATCCGTCCCCTCATTACGACGCTCCGCCACGTAATTCGCCAGTTTCTCGACGATCTTTGGATAAAGACGATCCATCACCACCGCGCCTTCGCCGGCGGTATAGGATTCTTCCTGATTCGTCCCAAACGGAATCGCGTCAACGCCCAGCCCCGCCGGCACGTCGCCGCCATTCGGCTTCCCCTGATAGTTGCGCAGATAATCGCTCGCCAGCGGATAGACCGCCACACGCGAGGTCCACGATCCCGCCACCCGCTTCTCCGCAATCAGCCGCGCGATGAACTCCGACGAATGCAGCACTTCGACGTCCCCCGGCAATGGCGTGCCGAGCTCCACATAATCGCGCAGAAACGCGTCGTAGGCCGCCGGACATGACGTCACGAGCGTCTTCGCCCCCGACGCCTTCACCGCTTTCGCCACTTCGGTCGAGAGCACGCGCGCCTCGTCGGCAAACCCGAGCACCTTCGCCGCCTTCCCGGAATCGGAGCCCGTGATGACGGACCACTGCACGCCCGCCGCCTGGAAAATCTCCTGCATCGCGGTCGCGATTTCCGGCTGATGCCTGGCCGTGTAAGGATCGATAAAATACGCGACCGAACCGCGCCCTTCTCCCGAGATAACGCTGCGCTCCGCGGCGAGCTCGCGCACAAGCTCGACCACGGCCTGCGGCGCCTGACCCAGCTCCACCAAATGTCGCCGCGCCGCGAGAATCAGCCCCGGCTCGTCGAAATGGCTGACGCAATGCGTCCGACACGCGCCGCTCAGATCGCCGCGATAAAACGTGTCGGCATAATCCGGATCGCGCCAAAGCTCGGGAAATGCCGACGCCCGGTCGAAGAGCAACGCGCGACCGCGCGGTGTATCCGCTTCCCGATACGTCACGTTGCCGATCGGCGCCAGGTGGCGGCACATAAAACAAAACCGGCACGCGAAGGCGGTGGATTGCTGTGTCTTGATCATGACGAAAAGCCCTTAAAACCCATCTTGCCGGGGTTCATGATGTTGTTCGGATCGAACGATTTCTTGATGTTCTCCAACACCGGAAACGCCGGACCGTAGAGTTCCTTCATCAGCCGCCCGAGCTTCAATCCGATGCCGTGATGCTCGTTGAGCACGCCGCCTTCCTTCATCGCCGCGCGAATCGCGTGATTCCAGATGCGGTTGTAATACAGCGTCGCCTCCTCCGGATCCTGCGGCGGATTCTCCACGATGAAACGCGCGTAGAGCATGCAGCCCCACTCATACCAGTGAGAAAAATGCCCGATGTAGGACGCCTCCGGGAAGTTTTCCTCCACCGCCTTCTTCATCGCCCAGTAAACCTTTTCGATGTTCGCAAAGGTCGCCACCGTATCGAGCGTTCCAAAGGCCTGCGGCAGGTGAAACATGTAGGGCGGATAGAAAAATTTGTAGCGGTGATCCCACCACATCTGCCCCAGCTTCTCGCCCAGATCCTCGGGGTTGTGCCGCGCGCAAATCGCCTTCGCCTGGTTCAGCTCGTATTCCACCATCTCGGCCGCGCCATCGAATCCAAAAACCAAATACGCGCCCTGCCGGTCGATGCCCAGCACCCGCTTGATCAAGCGCGCCGTCTCCGCCTCGTCGTAGAGCCGGATGACGCACGGACGCAGCCGCTGGCGCATGATCTCCGCCCCCGCACTCATCGCCTCCGTGAGCGTCTTGAAGAGAAACGCGTGAAACTTCCGCACTTCCGGCAACGGATGAATCTTCAACGTCACTTTCGTGATCACGCCGAGCGTGCCTTCGCTGCCGAGGAACAACTGGGTGAGATCCGGACCCGACGCATGACGCGGAACCGGCAGCGTGTTGATCACTTCCCCGGTCGGCGTGACGACCTCGAGCGACATCACCATGTCCTCCATCTTGCCATATTTCGTGGAGAGCACGCCCGTGCCACGATGCGCCAGCAGTCCGCCGATGGTCGCGCAGTTGATCGAGCCCGGCTGATTCATCGTCGAATAGCCTTTCTTCTCCAAGGCCCATTCGAGGTGCTGCGCGATGATCCCGGTTTCGCAGGTAACGGTCAGCGACTCCGTGTCGATCTCGAGCACGCGGTTCATGCGCTTCATGTCGAGCGCGATGCCGCGATACATCGGCAGCGCGCCGCCCTGCGAACCGGAGCCTCCGCCCCACGGCGTCACCGGAATCTTGTAATGATTCGCCACGCGCAACACGCGCGCAACCTCGTCCGCCGAACCCGCATGCACCACGAAATCCGGCTGCGGATTCGATCCGCGGCGATCATGCCACATCTCGGGAATCCAATAAAAATCGATCGAGTGGCCCAAACGATCCGCCGTGTTGGACGACACGTTTTCCGGACCGACGATGTCGCACAGTTCGCTGCGAATCATCGCCAGAACGTAGTTGGAGGTCAGCGCGCCCCGCGTGAGCGGCGCCGATGCCAAAGGAGGAGAATCGGACATAAAGGTTCCTTGAACGTTAAAGGATCGGTTCGTGATACACCTCGACGAGGACGTCATGGATGCGTCGATACCGGGCAAAAAGGCGTTCGTAGCTCTCCGCAGCCGCCGCGTCGGGCGTGAGTTGCGAGGCGTTGTGCGCGCATTTCTTCACCGCGTCGCGCTCATCTCGGAAAACACCCACGCCCACGCCCGCCAGCATCGCGGCGCCGCACGACGCATCGGAAAACGCCGGCAACGTCAGCGGCACATTCATCACGTCGCACACGATCTGAGCCCACAGCGGATCGCGTGCGCCGCCGCCGATCAGCCGGATTTCGCGCACCGGGAGATTCAGTTGATCGATAACGCGCCGACAATCGCGCAACGAAAACGCCACGCCTTCCATCACCGCGCGGATGAAGTCACCGCGTTCATGCTGCGCCGTCATCCCCGTGAAGCTCGCGCGCAGTTCCGGATCCCAATACGGCGATCGCTCGCCTTGCAGATACGGATGGAAGAAAAGTCCGCGCGCGCCAACCGGCGATTTCGCCGCCGCCGCTCCCATCCGCGTGTAAGCGCTGCCGCCCGCGCGCGCCGCCGCATCGACTTCGCTCGCACAAAACCGGTCGCGAAACCACCGCATCGAAACTGCCGCCGAATTCGTCGCCGTCGCGGTATACCACATGCCCGGCACCACTTGCGAATACGTCAACGTCTGCGCATGCGGTCGTGGCGCATCCGTCATCACGTTGACATTGCCCGCCGTCGCGAGCTTCACGATGCACTGTCCCGCCTCCACCGCGCCCGCCGCATAAGCTTCCAACGCCGTATCCGAACTGCCGCAGATCACCGGCGTGCGTTCGAGCAAACCGGTTTCCTTCGCCGCGCGCGCCGTCACCCGCCCCGCCACCGCCGAGGGTTTCACGATCGCCGGCAGCGCCGCGATCTCCAGCCCCGCCAGCTCACAGAGTTCCTCCGACCATTGCCCGCGCGTCACGTCGTAAAGCAACGTTCCCTGCGCATCCACATAGTCGGTGCAAAGCTCCTCCGTCAGCAGATAACGCACGTAATCTTTCACGAACAACACGTGCCGCGTCGCCTCCAAAACCTCCGGCTCGTGCTCCCGAAGCCAGCGCAACTGCGGCAACGTCCACGTCGGCGTCGGCCGGTGATGCGTGAGCCGAAAAATCTGCTCGCCATGGTTTGCGCCGAGCCACGCGGACTCGGACGCGCTGCGCTGATCCGTCCACATGATCACGCGCCGCAACGGCTTCATCGCGCCATCTATCAGCACCGCATTATGCGTCGAGCCATCGATCGCGAGCGCCGCGATCTGATCCGGTGTGATCGAGGTTTTCGTCCACACCGATCTCAGACACTCGATCATCGCCGGATACCAATCCGCCGCGTCCTGCTCCGCCCAGCCCGCGCGCGGGTGCTGCGTCGGATATTCCTTCGCAAACGAAGCGACAACGTCCCCGCGCGGCGTGATCAAACTGAGCTTGCAGCCGCCGGTCCCGAAATCGATCCCGAGAAGAAGCTCTTCGCGCTGCGTTGCAGGGTTCATCGTCACACGTCTCCGACTTACTTGATCCAGCTATGCTGCGGATCCTTGTGATTGATGAAGCCGCGCTGCACGCCGGTCATGATCCACAGGAAATACATCGAATAACCCGGCGCGTTGACCACCGGATGATAACCGCGCGGGATCGCAATCGTGTCGTTGTTCCGCACCGTGTAAGCGACATCCACATCACGCGCATCGGTATAGATACTTTGGATACCGAAACCCTGCGGCGGGTTGAACCGGAAGAAATAGATTTCCTCCATGTCCAGCTCGTGCGGGGGATTGTCGAATTCGTGCCGATGCGGCGGAAAACTGCCCCAGTTGCCCGGCGGCACGATCGCCTCGCCGAGAAAGAAGTGCTCCGCCGGCACATTCTCATCGAGAATGATCGTCGCCTGGCGCGAGAAGTTGTCGCGACCGAGCGCCACCGACTTCACCCGATCCGGCCCGATCAGAATCGGTTTCCCTTTTCGCTGCGACGGCGACTCCGCCACCGCGATTTCAACCTCGGTCAACGCCTCGATCTCGAACGGCGTATCCGCCGGAACATACAGCGTGTGCGGCAGACCGGCGAAAACGTTGGCGCGTTCCCCGATGTCGACAAACTCCTCGCCGCCGTCGATTCGCACCGTGCAACGTCCGCCCAACACCACGAGCACGAACTCTCGTCCGGGCTGCGCCACGCGGTGGCGCTGCCCCGTCGACAGCACGAGCAGTCCAAAGCCGGTCAGGGCCATTTCGCGATCCCCGATTTCGAGGATTCGGTTGAAGCCAGGCGCCGGCGTGCAAGTGAGACGATGATTCATGAGGTTGATTCCGACGACTGGATCATTCGACGCGATCGAGCACGACGACGGTCCCATCGAGGCTCTGCGACGGGAACTTGAAGTGCAGCCCATGCCCGCCCAGCCACGCGCCGCTCACGCGTTCGCCTTGTTCGAGCATTTTTTTCGGATGCAAAACCGACATGCGATACTGCGCCTTCGCGTCCAGGCCGCGCAGATGGATCGGTTGCGAGAAGATCGAATACAATTCGCGCGAGCGCTGCATCACGAACAACACGACTTGCTTCTCGTCCCGCGAAACAAACTGGAACGCCACCAAGCCCGGATCCTCCGGCTCCGTGAGCCGGAACAGCGTGCCATTCTGCACCGTCGGCCGGATCGTCTTATAAAACGCCACCAGCTCCTTCACCCGCGCGAGTTCCTCGTCGGTCAGCTTGTTGAAATCGAGGCTGAGCCCCAGCGATTCGGTCATCGCAACCACAAAACGAAAATCGATCGACGTGTCCGGCCGCAGGTTCACGTAGCCCGTTGAACTCGCCGGCGGCGGCACGCGGCCCATCAACACGCGCGGCGCATAGGCGAAACTGAACCCTTGCTGAATGCCGATGCGATCGAGCGAGTCGGTGTTGTCCGAGGTCCAGAACTGATCGACACGCTTGAGAATCCCGAGGTCGATGCGCGAACCACCGCCCGCGCAGGACTCGAACTCCACTCCGGGATGGCGCGCGCGAACTTCATCGATGATCCGGTAGAGATTGCGGGTGTATTTCACCCAGACCTGCTGCTGCTGTTCCGGCGGCAGACCGAGCCAGCCGGGCGCGCCGACGAGGAAGTTCATGTCCCACTTGAACAACTTCACCCCGCAATCCGTCACCAAATCGCTCATCTTCTGGATGAGATAATCGGCGACGTCGTCGCGCCCGAGATTCAGCGGCAGCCGCAATCCCGGCCCGTGCGAAACGAGATCGCGTCCTTCGAAATTGAGCACCCAATCCGGATGCGCGCGGTAAAGATTGCTGTTCGGATTGATCACCTCGGGTTCGATCCAAAGACCGAAATCCATGCCGAGGCTGCGCACGTAATCCGCGAGCGGCCGCAACCCGTTCGGGAACTTCACGCGATCCACTTCCCAATCGCCGAGCCCGGCGTTCACGTCGCCGTTCGTGCTATACCAACCCGCGTCGACGAGAAACAACTCCACGCCCACGTCCGCCGCTTTCTTCGCCAGCGCCATCTGGTTCGCCTCGTTCACCTCGCGTCCATAAATCTGATACGAATTGAACCAGACCGGACGGACACGCGCCTCGAGGCCGTTGGGCACGATTTCCTTGAGCTGAAATTCATGCAGTTGCCGCGACGCACCGCCGAAACCGTTTTCCGTGTATCCACCGTAGAACGACGGCGCTTCGAGGCTTTCGCCCGGCTGCAGCACATACGAAAAATCGAAAGGATGCATCCCGCCCGTCACCCGCACCTGCGCGAGCGGCGTCCGCTCGACCGCGAGCCGCCAGTTTCCACTCCACGCGAGCGCGCCGAACCAGACCCTTCCGTTTTCCTCCGTCGCTTCGCCGCCCGCATCGATCGCGAACCAGGGATTCGATTCGAATCCCGTCCGACCCGAACGGCTCTGCAGCTCCTTCGTGCCCGGCTGAATCATCTCGCGATAAACATGCGCCTCGCCCGCCCAGTGTCCGGCAAGATACGTCAGGCGGTAGTCGAGATCGGGCGGCAGGTTCCACACGCCCGATTGGAAACTTTCGACCGTGATCGGCGCCTTCGTGCGGTTCGTGATCGTGGCCTGCTTCTCGATGATCCCGACGTCCGGATAAACGCGATAGCCGATCGTCACGAAGATGTCGTGATTCTTGTCCTTCAACCGAATCGAGAGCGCGTTCTCCTTAATTTCGTCGGAAACGTAGCGGAGAATCAGATCGCGCACGCCGTTCGCCGACGTGACTTTCAAACACGGCTCCTCGAGAAGCCGGCCCTGCCAGCCGGGAAACTCCTCGTTGCGAATTCCCTGATAACCGCGCGACGATTGATTCCACGCGAACGCCAGCGGGAACGTCTGCGGCGTCAGGCTCGTGACTTCGGGCAGCAGCCCGCCCCAATAAATATGCTGCACGCCGTTGTCCTTGTTCAGTCCGAGAATGTAGGTGTTGGACTTCGTCGAAAGCGCCCAGCCTTTCAGCGCCGGCACGCGTTCGATCGCGGCCGCGCGAACATCGCTCGCGCCGACACCGACGAACAGCAGCAACAGGGCGGGGATCACGGCAAAGAGGGGGAAGCGATGTATCTGTTTCATAATTACGTTTGGGTGTTTTCTGTCTGACCGACGGCTGTCCTGAACTACGCTGCCGCCAACTCGATCGAGACTTTCCAGGTCTTTTTCGATTTCGGAGCAATCGATCCGGCGGTGCCGTCCGCCACGGCGTCGCTCAATGCTTCATGCGGCGAGGTGGTGGGTTCCAGCGCGGCATGCCAGAACCCGTTCCTTCCGCCGGAGCAGATGTAAATTCCGAGCCACGGTTGCTCCGCCACATCCCAGCGGAAGATCAATTTCTCCCCGGTCGCACCGTGGACGAGCGTCGCGACTCCGCCCGTTTCCGGACCGGCAAACACTTTCGCGTATCCGGGCGTATCCGCACCGAAGATACCTCGGTCCAAAATCGCGTCCGTCGACGCCGCGGGCCATGAGACGCGCGCGCCCTTCGCAATCGCCGCCGAGTGAAACGCGGAGACGCGCACCTCTTTCACCGCGGACGAGAGTTCGATCCGGTCGCCCGTTTCCCAGCGGAGCAGCGGATGCAAGGCCCAGAGGTAAGGCCGGGCCTCGCTTCCGCGATTTTCCAACTCATACTCCAAAAGAACCCCGTCTCCGCTCACGACCGCGCGCCGCTTCAAACGTCCATCGAAGGTCGTCAGCGCGATCTCGGCATCGATCGCCCCGCCGATCTCCGCCGTTTGCTGTCCGGCGATTTCCCACGCGCGCGTCCACACTTCCCCATGCGCCGGATGATCGGCGCCGTTGAGCGTGCACGCGGCGACGGTGGGGAAGCATTCGTCGACTGCGATCATGGGACGCTGCGGAACCTCGCCGTCATGCGCGCGCCAGTAATCGAGCGGCGTCTGCTGCGGCGCCCAGAGCCACTCCCGGCCCGTGACGGGATTCGCCAGGCTGAGGATGCGCGCTCCCGTCGGAACAACGGAGAGCGAGCATCGTGACGAGCTCAGGGTGTGAACCCGACAGGGCGGCATGGTCGGGTTCGATTTCAACGAAGCGCCGGTTGACTGCGGTTGAGATGAGCCCGCTTAGAACTTGTAGCTCACCGAAACGCGAAGATTCGTCGGAGTGCCGATGAACACGCCGCTCCGATTGAACGCGCTCTGATAGTATTCCTCGTTCAACACATTGTTGATCGTCGCCTGCACGGAATACTGACCGCGCGTGTAGTAGAGAGATGCGTTCACCAGCGTTCTTTCCGGCAGATAGAAGCTCGGCTGAATCGGAACCTGCTGGTTCGTGTAGTTGGATGCCTGGATGCCCGGACGCTTGCCGAGGTAATCCACCCCGACACCGAAACCGAATCCCTTCAACGCGCCGTCCTTGAAATCGTAGCGGGTGAAGAGGCCCGCCGCGCGATCGCTCGACGCGAGCAGCGGCACGCCATTGTCCTGCCGCGCTTTCTGAATGAACACGCTGCCGACCACCGTCCAGTTGTTCGTCAATGCCAGACCCAGGCTCGCTTCGGTGCCGCGGTTCTTGATGTTGCCATAAAGATTCGGCAGGCGCGGCACGGGCGGCGGCGACGTGAAGTTCGCCGGATTGCCGAGGTTGAACTGCGTCTGCTCCAGTTCGTAATACGCGACGGTCAGCGAGACGCGCTTGTCGTTGGTCGAAAGCTTCACGCCGATTTCGTCCTGCACGCCTTCCGAGAAAAGCGGCGCCGTGCCCGCGGAAACACCACTCGTATCGGTGGTCAACGAGGCGTTGGACGAGTGTCCATAATACAGCGCGACGTTCGGCGTAACTTTATACACCGCACCGTAGCTGAAGGAATCGTGATTCTTCGTCGGAATCCCGGTCGAGTTGCCCGTCAACTTGTTCGTCGAGGTCCGGCTCGCCCAAACGCTCGAGATGCCGCCCGTCAACAGCAGACGGTCGTCGAGCAACCCGAGTTGCTCGCGCACATAGATCTGCCGCTCGTAAGTCTGACCGGCTTGATGCTGATTGATCCCGCTGAACGTGATCGGAACGTTCTGAAAATCCTCGGTCCGGGTGACATCGACCTGGCCGCGATTCGCCGTGCGCGTGACGCTGTTGCCCGTGAGCGATCCCGCATAAGCGAAGCCGGCGGTCGTCGTCGAACGCACGTTCCCGAGGTCGTATTTGAACACGTAGTCGTTCTGGAAATTCACGAAGTGATAGTTCGCGTCGGAATCCGACGCCGACGACAAACCGATCGGGCTCACCGCCACCGTGGACCCGATATAATTGCCCGTCGCGGGATCGACCCGGCCGTTTCCGGCACTGATGTTGATGTTCGTGCCGAGCGCGTAGGTGTTGAGATTCATGAAACGACCGGCGAAACGCACCGAGATGTTGTCGTTGATGCTGGTCGTGAGAAACGCGCTGACTTCCTGACGAATATCCGAACGCAGCTCGCCCGCTCCGCGCGGATTCGAATCGCGCTCGACCCCGCGGAACGTGATCAACTCGTCATTCGTGCCCACCGAGGGATCGACCGGAATGCCGCCGTAAGCCTGCACGCGATAATCACCGAAGAAGGATTTCACGACGAGGCGCGTCTTCGAATTGATCTGCCACAACACGCTCGGCGCCACCATCCACATCTGTTTGAACGACGCATCCCACCAACCCTCGCTGTCCTGGAAACCGGCGACGATGCGCGTCGCCACTTTGCCGGGAATCGCGACCGTGTTGTAATCGATCATCGCCTGATTCGTGTCGAACAAGCCGGCTTGCACCTTGAACTCACCGCGCGTCCGGAAATCGGGGCTCTTGGTGATCGTGTTGACCGTGCCGCCCGGCGTGCCTTGCGGCTGCAGGATCGCGTCCGGTCCTTTCATGACTTCCAGCCGCTGCACATAGGCCGGATAAATATTCATCTGACCCTGGTTCGTGCGAAACCCGTCGATGATCGTGAAATCGCTGCGGAATCCACGGATCACCACGCGCTCGAGTCCGTTCGGCGTGATGCTCTCCACGACACCGGACGCATACTTCAACGCATCCGCCAAACGCTCCGCGCCGACGTCATCGAGAAGTTCCGACGTCACGACCGAAATGCTTCCGGGCGTTTCGAGAATGCCCGCCGCCACACGACCTCCGGACGCAATTTCATCCGCCTGATAACGGGAGGTCTGCTGACCAGTCACTTCGAAGGGGCTCAGAACAACCGGCGCGTCATTGGAGACATCGTCGCTGGGCGCAGTCTGGGCGCGAACGGGCAGGCTGCCGGCGCTCGCGAACATTAAGCCGGCGACAAGAGCGATGACGCGTTGCTGCGATCCTCTCGGCCGGACGTGTGATGTGGGAACGTTCATGGGGTGTAGTGGAGAACCAGCAGCGCCTAACAGCGCCGCATGTTCGTAGGGTTGGTGTGAATCGACCGACGTGATTTCCGGCCGATGTATTTTGATACGTGGTTGAGCATTTTTGATCCGTCAACTTCAAAAACTATCGAATTATTCTCAACCAACCTCGCTCAGACCGCGCATCGGAAGTCGTCTAAACTCCTCTCAAATCCTTCCTATTCAGCACCTGACCTGTTTCAAAGACGACTCGGGGCTCCCCCGATAGGACATTTGTCTTGCGGTTGCATTCCCTCAACAAATGATCGATTTATCTCATTCATTGATCGCTAGCCTACCCGTCTGTTTCCCTTCCTCAACCCCCGCCCGAGCGTCCCTTCCATGAAAAAGATCCGCACTCTCGCGATGATCGACTACGTCCGTGAGCGTAAATACTGCTCCACGAGCGAGCTTCAACGCGCGTTCGACGTCTCTCCCGCCACGATCCAACGGGACATCGCGGAGATCATCCGCAGCAAAAAACTGCGAAAAGTTCACGGCGGCGTCGCCGCGATCGAAACCTCCTCCAATTCCTCGTCCGCTTCGGCCGCCGACGAGCGTTTCGGCGATCGCGTGATGATCCACCCGGACGAGAAGCGCACGATCGCCAAACTCGCGATCTCGCTGATCTCCGAGGGCGACGTGCTTTTTCTCGATTCCTCCACGACTGCCCTCTTCCTCGCCCGCGAGCTTCGCACCACGTCGTTCAAGAACATCACGATCATCACCAACTCCGCTTCGCTCGCGGAAGAGTTTCGCTCCTCCGCCCTGCCCTACTCGCTGATCTGCCTCGGCGGCACCTACGACGCGCATCTCAACGCCTACCTCGGCAAAGCCACGCTCGAATGGCTGAAACGCTACACGCTCGACAAGGCCTTCATCTCCGCCGCCGGCATCACCTCGCGCGGTCTGTTCACCCACCACGAAGCGCTCGCCGAATTCCTGGATCACGTGATGCGCGCCGCGAAGGTCAGCCACGCGCTGGTCGATAGCAGCAAATTCAACAAAAACGCCGTCTTCGGGATCTGCTCGCTCGCCGACGTTCCTTCTCTCGTCACCGACGCGCCCCCGCCCCCCGAAATCGCCGAAGGCGTCGGCCGCGTCATCCAGCCTTCCAATAACCGTGACGTATAACACGCACGTCCGCGATCCCGACGTCGTTCTGGTTGGCAGCGGCGTCATGTCCGCCAACCTCGCCGCCCTGCTGAAGCGCCTCGCGCCGCAACTCTCGATTCAAGTTTACGAGGTCACGACCGACCTCGCCCAAGAAGCCTCCAACGGCTGGAACAACGCCGGCACCGGTCACGCCGGCCTCTGCGAGCTCAGCTACACGCCCGGCCGCGAACCCGACGGCAGCGTCAACGTCGCGAAGCTCGTCGAGATCTTCGAGCAATTCGAGTTCTCCAAACAGTTCTGGGCCCACGCCGTCACCCACGGCATGATCGCGCGCCCCGCCGAGTGCATCAACCCCGTGCCCCACCTCAGCTTCGTGCACGGCGAAGACCAGGTCGATTTCCTCCAGCGCCGCCACGCCGCGATGGCCGCGCATCACTTCTTCGCCGGCATCGAATACTCCACCGATCGCAACACGATCGGTTCATGGGCGCCGCTGCTCACCGAGGGCCGCAACCCCGCTGTTCCGATCGCCGCCACGCGACTCATGCGCGGCACCGACGTCAACTTCGGCAACATCGCGCGCCAACTCTTCGGCTGGCTCGCGCAACAGGATCGTTGCGGCATCGCCGCCAATCATCGCGTCATCGATCTCGAAAAAAACGCGAGCGGCTGGGACCTCACCGTTCGCGATCTCGCCACCGGAAATCTCCGCCGTAATCGCGCGAAGTTTGTTTTCATCGGCGCCGGCGGCGGAAGCCTGCCGCTCTTGCAACGTTCCGGAATCCCCGAAGCCAAAGGCCTCGGCGGTTTCCCCATCGGCGGACAATGGCTCATCTGCGAAAACCCCGCCGTCATCGCGAAGCATCAGGCGAAAGTTTACGGCCAGGCCCTCGACGCCGCGCCCACCATGGCCGTGCCGCATCTCGATACACGCCTGCTCGATGGCGAAACGAAACTTCTCTTCGGCCCTTTCGCCGCGTGGACGACGAAGTTCCTCCACAAAAAAGGCAGCGTCCTCGACCTCCCGCGCTCCATTCGTTCCGACAATCTCGCGACGCTGATCAACATCGGCGTCTCCAACATTCCCCTCGTCAAATACCTCGTCCAACAAGGCACGCAGAGCATGGAAGACCGGCTCGAAGTGCTCCGCATCTTTTATCCCGCCGCGAAGCGCGAGGACTGGAAACTCATCGACGCCGGCATTCGCGTGCAGGCGATCAAGAAAACGGACGGCAAAGCCGGCATCGTTCACTTCGGCACCGAAGTGCTCACCGATTCCGATCGCTCGCTCTCCGCCCTGCTCGGCGCGTCGCCCGGTGCATCGGTTTCGGTCCACATCGTGGTCGAGGTCATCAAGCGCTGTTTCCCCGACCTGCTCGACACGCCCGCCGGCCGCGCCCGGATGAAAACGGTGATCCCAAACTGGGATGAAGATCTCAAAGCCCCCTCCGCCGCCGCCCGCTTCCGCGAACTCAGCGCCCAAGCCGAATCGATCCTGCAGCTCCACCGCGGCTCCTGATGTTCGCAAGCCGGTATTCAGAGCCCCTCCCTTCCCTCCTCGTCATCCTTCAGCGATCAACCGGCGCGCACTGCGTTCCACTCCTTCGAGGATTCGATCCCGAACGTAGGCGGGGAAGCCTCGTGGAATTTCTTTCTGAACGGCCGCGAGAACGTGTGGAGTTTGCTCGATCAGGTCGGCGATTATTTTGCCGGCATCTACCAACCCGGCGGACTTAGCCACAGCGTCCCAGTGACGCGGCTTGATCTCGCTCAGCTTCCAGTGCGGATTGCGACCTCGCACCGCCATCGCGAGCTTCACTTTGCGTTCATCGAGCTGATTGGCCCCGCGTCCGATAATCGGCCACGCGGACAGCACGTCGTAGAACGGCGTCAACCGGTAGGTTCCACCCCGCTCGTGAAACAGGGAATAATTCTTCGCATGCCCATCGGTCGCCGCGAGCATCCAGAACACGATTTGCGCTCGCAGAAACGCCTCTTTGTCTTGGATCGGTCGCGAGCTGTTATCGAGGATGCGAAAGACGTCCCGCATTCCCGGACCTCCATCCGACTCGTATTTCGACGCGGATGAAAACCCAAGCGCCTGACAAAAATCCTCCTGCGGTAAACGTGCGATCCAGCCGTCCGGCTGAACGGCACGATCAAAGCGGGTCACGACCAGGACTTTCTGGCTGCCGAACTCAGCGATTTTGGCTTCCGCAACTTCGAGCCCAAACCCCGCAAGCAGACGCATGCTGAGCCACTCGTTCTCGATCGAATCCTTCATGTCCGCCTGAAGGTTTCCGACCAACCCCAACGGTAACTTCAAAATATGGGTGGTCGGCGTTGCTCCCTGCGGAACGCACCAGCGGCCACGGTGAAACAACAGAGCCGTCTTCTCCTGCGCGCCGGCGATTGAGATTCGAAACTCCCCGTCATCCTTCTGCCCGAGCATTCGTGAACCGGAAATCGCCGCATGAATGGTCTGCTCCACGGCTTTCTCGGTCAAAGGCTCCGCGTCGATTTCGTGAACCCGCTTGGGCAACTCGCCTTCGGGGAGGAGTTGCACCGCACCGACACAATCGCGACCGATCACGGTGAGTAGGTCAAACGCCTCGGTGGATTCCGTAGAAAATCTGGATCGGAGCCGCCGCCGGATCGCGTCGCTGTCCGGCAAAAGGTTGTCGAAGAAATTCGCGACGACTGTCCCTCGGTGAGGAACGTTTCCCGGAACGAACGGCATCGAAAGCGACAGCACCCGTGCGGCGGGGCTGTCGACCCACGATTCGTCGTATTGGAACGTATCTGAACCGCGATTGCTCTGGGTCCACGTTCCGACGCGGAGCCCATTCATCCAGACAACTAGAATCCGCTGGCTGGCCATCGGATCACCAAGTTGGCGCGGACTTCGAGCCCGCGGCGGATTTCTTCTGAGGTTTTTGAATCCGTGTCGGAGGACTCGCCGTGGACGCGTCGCCCTGCTGCTGCACAACAATACGACCGCCAAGCGCGGAGACGATGCGGGCGATTTGATCGAAGCTCGTGACTCCAGGATCTGCCTCGATTTTCGCAACCCGCTTTTGGTTCACTCCGATCCGCTGCCCGAGGTCTGCCTGGCTGAGCTTCCGATCTTTCCTGAGGGCACGAAGCACGGCTTTGAGCTGCGTTGCAGTGGACACCGGGTAGTTCATCTTTCCCACCATACTACTCATTGATAGTAAATGCAAGTAACCACTTATCCGTAGTAATAACCGGATACTACATTTATGTAGTGAGGTCGTTCGTGGGTCGAAAACATCTTCAACCAAGCCTCAATTGCACCGATGGCCGAAACCCAGCCCTCTTCAGGGCGTCGAGCCATAGCGTTCGTCCTCGTCGAGCGCTTGAATCCGGCGAAGCGCCAACGCGTGCGTGGGCGAAGGATCCAAACAAGACAACCGACCTCGTCGTCTGGATTTACCCGACCGGACGCTGCGTCGTCGTGAGCCACCGCGGTCTCCGCCGAGCTCTCGAGCGCCACGAGCGGGCGTGGCGGGAACACTTCCCGGTCCGTGTGCAGCGCACTCCGAATTCATATGGCGGATAACCCAGAATACCGAGACAGCCCATGAGAGTCGCAACGAAGCTCACGCCGTCAGTTCTAGAGTTCAGTCTACCTTCTACATTTGCTAGCAGTGCTAGCACTTCAACATCGCGAACCATACGCAATCCGGTGATATTCGCCGACTTACGCTGGCGTCCCCACGGGGATTCGAACCCCGGTTCTCACCGTGAAAGGGTGGTGTCCTGGACCAGGCTAGACGATGGGGACTAACCGCGGAGCCGGGCACCCTACGGTCGAAGTTCACCTGCGCAAGGCCAAATTTCGCCGGCGACGTCTCAAAATTTTCGCTTCGCACCTCTTCTCTTTCGCGGCAAACCCACCCAATGACCTTCGCCGAAATCGCCGCCGCCCTCCCTTCGCAAGCGGTCACCTCGATCGATCTCCCTTTTCCTCGCGTCGCCTCCGGCAAGGTCCGCGAGATCTTCGATCTCGGCGATGCGCTCCTGCTCGTCGCCAGCGACCGGCTCTCCGCCTTCGACGTCATCCTTCCCGACGGCATCCCCGGCAAGGGCGCGATCCTCACCCAAATGAGCAACTGGTGGTTCTCACAAACCAGCCACCTCATCCAAAACCACCTGCTGCCCAACCAAGCCGATCTTCTCGCCAACAAATACCGGCTCTCTCGCGACCTGCAGCTGCGCAGCATGGTCGTCCGCAAACTCAAGCCGCTCACCATCGAATGCGTCGCCCGCGGCTATCTGATCGGCAGCGGTTGGAGCGCGTATCAGAAAACCGGATCCGTCTGCGGCATCCGCCTGCCCTCAGGACTGCGCCAGGCCGATCGCCTGCCGGAGCCGATCTTCACGCCGACGACGAAAGCCCCGAAGGGCCAGCACGACGAACCCATCGACGATGCCCAGGGCGCCGCCGCGATCGGTCCGGCGCTCTACGAAAAAGTGAAATCCACCAGCCTCGCGCTGTATCAGTTTGGCCATGACCGCGCGCGCCAGGCCGGCATGATTCTCGCCGACACAAAATTCGAGTTTGGCACCGACGAACAGGGCAACCTCTTCCTCATCGACGAAGTCCTCACCCCCGACTCCTCCCGTTACTGGCCGGCCGACAGCTATGCGCCCGGCATGTCGCCGCCAAGCTACGACAAGCAATTCGTCCGCGATCACCTTCTCGCCATCCGCTGGGATCAAAAGCCGCCCGCTCCTCACCTGCCCGCCGACGTCATTGCGCGCACCCAGGAAAAATACCTCGCGGCCCTGCGCAATCTCCTCGGCTGATCCCCCTCGCGCCCGTTTGCGCGCCGGAGATAATTGACCAGACTCGCGGCGCTCATGGCCGCCGCTCCCGAACTGCTCACGTTTCGCTTCGGCGACGCCGGCGGAATCCCAAATCATCCGCAGCTTCCCGTCCTGATCTACAAACGCGCCGCTCTCGCATCTTGCTCCCCCGACAACCCTGAAGCGATCGCACGCTGGTTCGAACAAACTTGGCCGCAACATCGCTGGCAGCCCGCCTGGCGCTGGGGCGTGTATGATTTTCCGCACTACCACAGCACTGCGCACGAGATTCTCGGCGTTTACCGCGGACGCGCGTCCCTTCGCCTGGGCGCCAGCGCCGGCGTGACGCTCGTCGTCGAACCGGGAGACGTCATCGTGCTGCCCGCCGGAACGGGCCACGAGAATCTCGGCGCCAGCGAAGATTTCCACGTGGTCGGCGGTTACCCCGAAGGACAAGAAGCCGATCTGCTCCGTGGACATCATGGCGAGCGTCCCGCCGCCGACGAACGCATCGCGCGCGTTCCCCTGCCCAAAGCCGATCCGCTCTCCGGCCCCACCGGCGCGCTCATGCGCCAATGGTCGCTCTAGTCGCGCACCGCGTCCGGATTTGCGCTACTGCATCACTCCCGTGCGTCGCACCGGCGCCACCGCGCCATTCGCCACGCGCAGCAATTCACGCCGCAGCCAGTCGAGCGCGGCATTCACCGCGCGAATCTTCACCGTCGCCCGCGGGCCGGGATAACTCAGCTTCTTCGACCACACGCCGTGCGGCGCGTGCAGCGCGATGAAGATCGTGCCGACGCGGTTTCCTCCCGACCCGCTGGTCTCGCCGCCGAATCCCGTCACCGCCAGACCGTAATCCGCCCCCAACGTTTCCGCCGCGCCCGTCGCCATCGCCACCGCGCACTCCGCGCTCACCGCGCCGTGCTGCAGCAGCAAACATTCGGGTATATCCAAAAGTTGCATACGCGCATCGTTCGAACAGCAAACGACCCCGCCCGCGAAAAACTTGCAGGCCCCCGCGATCTCGTTGAGCGCATTCGCGAGCAGGCCGCCCGTGCCCGTCTCCGCCACCGCGAGTCGTTTTTCCTGCGTGCGCAAAAGATCGCTGACGATCTTCGCGAGCGAATCGTGACCGTAACAGGTCAGATCCTCACCCAGCAGCTTCCCGCACTCCCGCGCCGCGACCTCGAGCTGCGCCGCGGACAGCGCTCCGCTCGACGAGCTCACCCGGCAATCGACCATCCCTTGATGCGCGCAAAACGATGCGTTCAACGCTTCGCCATAGCGATCGAAGACCGGCTGCAGCTTGGTCTCCAAGGCCGATTCCCCCACGCCCGCCGTGCGAATCTGCACGTAAGCCTCGCGATCGAGCAACAGCCCCCGCGCCGTCAGCCGGGGCAGCACCTGATCGATAAACATCGGATGCATCTCATTCGGCGGACCCGGCAGCATGCAGAGCACCCGCCCGTCTTGCTCGACCCATAAGCCCGGCGCCGTGCCGTTCGAATTCGTCAACACCTCGCCATGCTCGAAACGATACGCCTGCTTCAGATTGTTCGCGGGCATCTTCCGACCGAACGCCGCAAACCGGCTCGAAATCGCGCGCTCGATCTCCGCATCGAAAACCAACTTCTGCCCCAGCACCGCCGCCAGCACCTCACGCGTGCGATCGTCGCACGTCGGACCGAGCCCGCCGGTGGTGATCAACACGTCCGATCGCGCCCAACTCTCGCGGAACTGCCTCGCAATCGCATCCGCGTCATCCGTGATCGTGACATTGCGCGCCAACGTCACTCCGCGACGACCCAGCTGTTGCCCGATGAACGTCAGGTGCGAATTCGTCGCCAGGCCCAGCAACAGCTCGTCGCCCAGCGTGAGCAATTCGTAGTGCACCTGTTTCACAGGCTTCGACGGGGGGCCGGCGTGGACAGATGAAACCATACTTGCGAGGGCGGAGATTAGGCGGAATCTGGGAAAATGCCAGCGAGCGACCCGGCAAATCTCAAGGAGAAGGTCCGGCACCTGCCGGACAAGCCAGGCGTGTATCTGATGAAAGACCGGCTCGGGCGAATCATTTACGTCGGCAAAGCGCGGAGCCTGAAAAAACGCGTGTCTTCCTATTTCCAGCAAGGCCGCGCCCGCCTGATCATGCAGCCGAAAATTCGCGCGCTCATTCCGTTGATCGCAGATTTCGACACCATCGAGGTGAAGTCCGAACCCGAAGCGCTCCTGCTCGAAGGCAAACTCATCAAGCAGTGGCGGCCGCGCTACAACACCGACTTCACCGACGACAAACGCTTCCTCCTCGTGCGGCTCGATCTGCACGAGGAGCTGCCACGTTTCCGTCTCACCCGCATCAAAAAAGACGATCGCTCCCGCTACTTTGGCCCGTTCGCCCACAGCGGCCTCCTGCGCAAAACCCTCGCGCAAATGCGTCGGCAATTCGGCATTCTCCTCGGCGACGGCACGCCCGAAAAATTGCCCGACGGCACGTGGCGCCTCTACGACGACGTTCGCCAGGAAATCTACGGCGGCCTCAGCGTCGTCACCACGGAAGCGTATCGCCGCCGCGTCGAAGATGCAGCCGCATTCCTCGAAGGAAAATCGCGCGAATGGCTCGAGACGCTCCGCGCCGAGATGATGCAGGCAGCGGCCGAGCAACATTTCGAAAAAGCCGCCGAACTGCGCGACATCGTCTTCGCCCTCGAGGAAACGCTGCGCAAAACCCGCCGCTTCGAGCGACTCGACCCCACGCGTCCCGCCGCCGACGAGGAAGCGTTGCGCGCGCTCGGCGAAGCGCTCGGCTTGCGCAGCCCGCCGCGCACGATCGAGTGCTTCGACATCTCGCACATCTCCGGAACCTTCGTCGTCGCATCGATGGTGCATTTCGCCAACGGCCGCCCCGACAAAAACAATTACCGTCGCTTTCAAATCAAAAGCTTCATCGGCAACGACGACTTCCGCGCGATGGAAGAAGTCGTCTGCCGTCGCTACCGGCGGCTCGCCGAAGAAGGAAAATTATTCCCCGATCTCGTGGTCATCGATGGCGGACGCGGCCAGATCGGCGCCGCCCTGAAAGCCTTTGTCGGCCTTGACGCGATGCCGCCGCCGATCATCGGCCTCGCGAAGAAACACGAGACGGTCTTCTTTCCCGACGAACGCGCCCCGCTCAACCTGCCGCTCACTCATCCCGGCCTGCAATTACTGCAACGCGTGCGCGACGAAGCGCACCGCTTCGCCAACACCTACAACGCCGTGCTCCGCTCGAAGAAAATTCGCGAGAGCGTGCTCGACGATTTCGACGGCCTCGGCCCCGTGCGCCGCGCCGCATTGATGGCTCACTTCGGCAGCATCGACCGGCTGCGCGCCGCCTCCGCCGCAGAGATCGGAGAAGTGGAAGGATTTGGCCCCAAACTCGCCGCGGAGCTCCACGCGTTTCTGGCTCGGAAACCCGAGCCGGTTGCGGCAAATGCTCCCGCGAACGATGAAACTCTTCCCGATCCTGACGCTTAGCGTCTGCCTCGCCGCGATCCAGGTTTCACAGGCCGCGATCGTGCTCGCTCCGCTGTTCACCGACGGCGTCGTGCTGCAGCGCGAAAAACCGATTCCGATCTGGGGCCGCGCCGAGCCGGGCCAGAAACTCGCGGTGACGTTTCAGGATCAAAACGTGCGCACCACCGCGGATGCGCAGGGACGCTGGATCGTTTACCTCGATGCCGTCGTGGCCAGCAGCGATCCCCACGAAATCGTCGTCGCAGCTGCAAACGAGAGCGTGGTCGTGCGCGATGTCGTCGTCGGCGAAGTCTGGCTCGCCTCCGGACAGTCGAACATGGAATGGACCATTTCGAATGTTCATCCCGAGGAGCAGAAAATCGCCGCCGTCGACCTCCCGCTCGTTCGTCACCTCAAAATCGAACGCTCCACTGCGGATCATCCCGCCGACACCGCGCGCACGAGCGGCTGGCTAAAAGCCTCTCCTTCCACCGTCCCTCACTTCAGCGCCGTCGGCTATTTCTTCGCGCGCGAGCTCCACCGTAGTTTACGCATTCCCGTCGGCATCGTGAACAGTTCCTGGGGCGGCACTCCGATCGAAGCCTGGATGAGCGATCGCTCGCGTCACCTCACCACGCTCGGCGCGGTGATCGACGAACGCTGGCAGGCGCAAAGGAAGGAGTGGACACCCGAGCGGATCGCGCGTTATCCGGCGGACATGGAGGCGTGGCAAAAAGCCCAGGCGCACGCCACCGCCACGAAAACCGAAAATCCGCTGCCGTGGCCGCGCCCGCCGGCCACCGACGATTCTCCCGAACGACCGGGAAACCTGTTCAACGGCATGATCGCGCCGCTTCAGCCTTTCGCCCTCCGCGGATTCCTCTGGTATCAAGGCGAGTCCAACGTCGGGCGGCCGAACGAATACGAAGAGCTGTTTCCCGCGATGATCCGCGCGTGGCGCGCCAATTGGGGCGACGACTCGCTGCCATTTTATTTCGTCCAAATCCCCAACTTCGCCGACGGAAATCCCCAAGGGCGCCAGTGGGCGCGACTGCGCGAAGCGCAGAGCAAAGCGCTCGAGCTTCCGCGCACCGCGATGGCCGTCACCATCGACGTCGGCGATCCCGACGACCTTCATCCGCGCGCGAAACTGCAAGTGGGGCGCCGGCTCGCGTTGATCGCGAAAACCGAAATTCACGATCTTCCCGGCGACACGTCCGGCCCGATGTTCGTCGGAGCGACGCGCGAGAATGGCGCGATGCGCGTGCGTTTCACGCATGCCGCCACCGGCCTCATCGCTCATCAACGCCCCGTCCAGGCGCTGGAGCTCGCCGGCACCGACAAGGTTTTCCATCCGGCCGTCGGTCGGATCGAACGCGATACGCTGGTCGTCACTTCGCCCCAGATTTCCGCGCCCGTCGCCGTGCGCTACGCTTGGACAAACGCCCCGGTCGCCAATCTCTACAACGGCGCGGGTCTTCCCGCGGAGCCGTTCCGCAGCGACGATTGGTGACGATCCGCTTCGAACGTCCCGCGTGAGCTGACGCGACCGCACTACTTCTTCACCGCCCACACCGACGTCACGCTCGCGAGTTCGAAATTCTTCGCCTCCGACAAGGCGCGCACGAAATCCTCCGTATCGTAAATTTCAGGACGCGCCAGCAGATCGCCGACGCGCAGATTCCGAAAGCGCTCGCGCGCCTCAGGCGGCAGCCCTTCGAGATAACTGTTGAGAAACCACGTCAGCGACCAGATCGGCCGGCCATAACGCGGAACCGCCGTCCGCTCGATGCGGCAGGTTTCCTCGAACAGATTGGCGAGCCCCTGCGAGGTCATGTTGTAGTAGTGCGACGGATACCCGTGATAGGGCTGCAGGAACGGCACATCCGCGTAAATCGTCCCGCCGGGTTTCGTCACCCGCACAAGCTCTCGCGCAGCCGCGAAGGGATCCTTCACGTGCTCCAACACGGCGCACGAAATCGTCGCGTCGAACGTGTTGTCGAGAAACGGCAGCGACTCGTTCACCGCGAGAACGTCGGTGCTGGGAAAGGGAAAGATCTCAACCGTGACGACATTCGCACGATCGTCGCGGCGCAGCCCCGCGCCGGCGTCGAGCACCAACCCGTCCCGATGCCGCTCGATCAACTCGAGCACCGCCGGCCCGTAATCATGCGACGAGATCGCCGCCGATGTATCGATCGCAAACGCCGCGCGCTGGTCGGGCGTGAGGAAGTTGAAGTGAAAGGGGGTTTCCGTGAACGCTCGCTCCGACCGCAGATGCGGCCGAATTCGCTCGAGCCGGCACGCTTTGTTCGGCGGCAGCGGCACCGGCGCGAGCCGCTGTTCCCAAACAAACGGACCGCCCTGACCCACATCGCACATGAGCCGCACGATTTCGCCGTGAAGACCGGTTTGATCGACCACGCCGCTAAAACCACTGACGTGCGCGTAATTCGGCTTCGCCGCGCGAACATCCGGCCGCGGCTCCAGCGCGAGCGCGCTCGCTCCCGCCGAAACGGCGCGAATCGGCGATTCGCTCGCGATCCATCCTCGAATCCGAAAGGGCGCGGAGAGCGGAAGTTCGCGCGGCGCGTCGAGGTGAACAAGCGTCGGCAGCGTAGGCATGCGTTGTTGCGCAGCTTTCGAAGCAGCCGGTTCGCGGCAATGCGAAAGAATACCTCTTATCCGCACCTTCTTCGCCGGCCACAAAAAAGCCCGACACGAGGTCGGGCTTGAATGGCTGAACTGTGCTTTCGCTCAGGGAACTTCGTAGATCTCAATCAACACCGTGCCCGCGGCCGTGGTGCTCGCGCCCGTGACCTGTGCGGTGTAGATGCCGGGCTCGAGCCGGACGAGCACCGCCGCGTCCTTGCTTCCGGAATCGTAGGGCGCCGGGCCGGTCGCTGCGATCGCGGCTGCAATTTGCGCACCGCTGGAGGCATCGCCGATCGGGGTTTCCCAGTCGTTGTTCTCGGCAATCATGTTCCCGCCGCGGAACACCTTCACGACCGTATCGTTGAGCGCATCGGTGACGCCCGACTTGGTGAGCACCGGACCGGCGCCACGAATCAACACCCAACGCGGCTGATCGCCGCTGAGGAAGAAACCGCCCGTGAGCATGCCACCTGCCTCGATATAGCCGCGCGCCGACATCGCTGCGAACTGCTGCGTGCTCGATTCGCCGGCGGCGTCGTAAACCTCCGCCAGCACCTGGCCGCTTCCATTCGCCACGGCCGGATCGATCACGACCGTATAAGGACCAGGGTTCAACGTCGGCGCCACCGCCGTGTCGTTGCTATCCGCCGCCAGCGGAAACTCGCCCAATCGCGCGAAGAGCTGCGCGAGCGCGGGATCGCCGCCCCACTTCGTGTTCTGCAACTGCTGCACGCCGTTCTTATTGAGCGACAGGCGCGGCTGGGCGAGGAAGCCGGTGACGTTCTGACTTTCCAGGCCGGGCCCAACGCCGCGCAAGAGCACGGTTTTGTTTTGGCCGCTGACCACGAAGCCGACGATGAGCGGGCGCGAACTGTTAACGTTCGCGAGACACGCGATGTTCAACAGGTGCCACTGACCCGACCCGCCGCCGCTGCCAGGAACCGTGACGATGATCGTGAGCGTGGCCGTTCCGGTTCCGAGGCTGTTGGTCGCCGAGATCGTGACCGTGTAGGTGCCCGTTTGAGTCGGCGTTCCGCTGATCACACCCGTCGTCGTGTTGATCGAAAGCCCCGGAGGCAGGCCCGTCGCCGCATAGCTCGTCGGCTGACCGGTGGCCGCGATCGCGTAGAAGAAGTTCGAGCCCGTGGCGCCGTTGACCGCGGTCGCGCTGGTGATGACCGGCTGACCGTTGCCGCCGCCGTTGCTTCCACCGCGATAGATGTGCGTGCGAGCCGAAATCAAGCTGGCGCCGGTGTTGGGTGTCGACGCGACGAGCGCGCGAGCGCGCACATAGTGATTGGTGCCGCCGCCGAGACTCAGGCCGCCGATGCGCCAATCGTTCGTGCCGCCAACGCGGCTTCCCAAGCCCAACGACGTCCATGAGATTCCGTCCGTCGAGAGTTCGAAGTGCACTCCGTAGGGCACCGGCCCGCCACCCGAGCGGCTCCATGTGAGCGTCGAACCACTCCCGTCGGAGGTGAACGATTGCACCACGGGAGCAACAGCTCCCAAGCGCGCGAAGCTGAAGCGGCCGAACTCGTCGACTTTGCTGAAGAGGCCGGCGATCAGAACCTTGCCGTCCGGCTGTATCAGCATGGCCGTGACCGCGCCATTCGGACCGGCGGTGGTGCTCGCGGGAGTCGCGGCATCAAGGCTGCCAGACGAGGTCAACAAGGCGAAATGCTTGCGTTCAGCCCCGCCGATCGTGGTGAAACTACCGCCAACATACACGCGGCCATCCGCCTGCGGAGCCACGGTAAGGACCGCATTGTTGTTGTTCGGCCTGAAGCTGCCGTCGACAGAGCCGTCGGCATTCAGACGCAACAGCGTGTTCGCACCGTTGCCGGTATCAGCCGTGTAGAGGATGCGTCCATCGGCCTGCACGGCCAGAAGGCGCACGGCGCCAGTAACACCCGGGTTGAAGGACGAATCGAGCGAACCATTCGTATTCAACCGCGCGAGATAGCTGCGGCTGGCGCCGCCGATCGAGGTGAACGTGCCGCCCACGATCACTTTGCCATCCGGTTGAAACGCGAGCGCGTGCACATCGCCGCCGCCCACGTTCGGATTGAAGCCGAGATCGAGCGAAAGATTGGAATTGAAACGCGCCAGGCGATTACGAGCCGTGTCGTTGACCGTGCTGAAAGCGCCGCCGACAACCAGCCGGCCGTCCGGCAGTGGCAGCATGGCGTAAACCTGGCCATCCGGTTCGGGACGGAATCCAGAGCTCACCGAACCGTCGTCGCCGAGGAGAATGAGATTCTTCGCCGCGAGGCCGTTGATGCGCGTGAACGAGCCGCCAACGAGAAGCGAGCCGTTCGGCTGGATGCTGTTGAAGTTACCTTGAACAAGCACCGACCCATTCGAGTGCGCCACGAGGCGGAGCACGTTGCCGTTCAGGTTCGGATTGAAGCTCACATCGATCGTGCCGTCGTCATTCAATCGAGCGCTGAAGTTGCGCGGCGTCGCCAGCGTCGGATCGAGCGTCGTCGCATTCGGCTGAAGCGCGGTGAACGACCCGCCGATCAGAATCTTGTCGCCTTGGAAACCGACCGCGGTGACCGCAGCGTTCGGGTTCGGACGGAAGCCGGTGTCGAACGTGAAGTCCGAGTTGAAACGGGCGATGTAAAACGCCTCCTTGCCGTCGATCTGGATGAACGAGCCGGTGAGGATGTAGCGGCCGGCGGGATCGCGCGCCATCGAGACGACAAGGCCGTTCGGGTTGAGATTCAGCGCATCGATGGTGCCGTCGGCGTTGATCCGCGCCACTGCCGTGCGGTTCGTGGGTTCGCTCGCACCATTGGGACGGAAAGCCGTGAACTCACCCGAAACGAGCAGCTCGTTGTCCGGCAGCAGCAGCATGCGCTGCACCGCGGCGTTGGCGCGGGGATCGAAGCCGGTGTCGAGCGTGCCGTCGGCGTTGAATCGCGCAATGTAGCCGCGCGGCGTCGTGGCCGTGGTATTCGGAGCGTTTTGAGCCGCGGTGATCTGACCGCCGGCGACGATCTTTCCGTCGGTCTGCACAACGAGCGACATCACGGTGCCCACCACGTTTTGCTTGAAAGTGGTGTCGACGGTGCCGTCCGCGTTGAGTCGAACGAGATTGCGCCACTCCGGGACATTCGGCGTCGCATCCGTGCCGAGCTCGAAATTGCCGCCGACGATGATCTTCCCATCGGACTGAAGCGCCAGCGCCTGCACGCCGGGCTTCATCTTCAACTGAAACGTGCTGTCGAGCGAGCCGTTGGCGTTGAGCCGGACCAGTCCGTAACTCGTGCCGCTGATCGTGAGCTCACCGCCCACGAGCACTTTTCCATCCGGTTGCTCGAGGAACGCGTTCACGAATCCGAAACCCATGCCCTGCGGCAAACTCACGCTCCGCAGCTGCCCGGACGATTCCAACCAGGCAAAGCTCGAGGCTTGCACCGGGATCGATTCGCCGCCGCCCGGCAATTCCGCCACGGTGTAAACCGGACCATCGAGATTGGGCGCGAAATTCGCGTCCGCCGTGGAGTCGGGATTGAACCGCGCGAGATTCTGCGACGCCGCGCCGCTGATCCCGGCGAACGAACCGCCCGCGACGATCTTTCCATCGGGTCGCATCGTAAGCATGTTCACCTGCGCCCCGGCCGCCGTGTTCACATCGGCGTCGAAGGAAGGATCGACCGCCCCCGTCGCCGTCACGCGCGCCAAACGGCGAAGCGTTCCGGTGCCACCCGGCCGGAAGGAGCCGGCCACCAGGATACCCGCATCCGAAACGGAAAACCCGACAATCTCGTGGCCGGGATTCACGTTCAGGCCGAGGTTGAAGCTCGTGTCGACTTCGCCGTTATCCTGCAGGCGCGCCGCGTAGTTCCGCTCGGTGGTGACGTCGCCGCGGATGATCGAAGTGAAGCGTCCGCCGATCAGCAATCCGTTGCCGTGCACCGCGAGCGCGTGGACGGAGTTGTTGATGGCCGGGTTGAACTCGAGATCGAGCGCGCCCGCGGCCGAAAAGCGCGCGATATTGCCGCGGGCCGTGAACTCGGTCGCACCCGAGCCCGCCGCACCGTTGAACGATCCGCCGACCACGATGCGGTCACCTTGCAAAACCACGCGGACGATTTCGCCCGAGGTCCCCGCGGTGAAACCGGCGTCAACCTTGCCGTCGGCCTCGAAGCGGGCCAGGCGATTGCGCGAGAAAGACTGATTGCTGCCCGAGCCCGCGACGACCGTGAAATTGCCGGCGACCAGGAGCTTGCCGTCCGTCTGCAGCGCCAGCGAGTTGACCAACTCGTTCGTGCCAGCGCGCCACGCATCGTCGATCGACCCGTCGGCCTTGAAGCGAACCAGATTGTTGCGGGCGATCGAAGGATCGCCCGGCGTCTGCCGCACCGCCGAGAAGTTGCCGCCGACGATCACTTCCCCGCCCGATTGCGCGACCATCGCGAAGACCGGACCGCTGAGCTGGACGTTGAACACACTCGTGTCGAGCGAGCCGTCGGCGTTGAGCCGCGCGATGTTCGAACGCGGGATGCCGTTAACAAAAGAGAAGTTGCCGCCGATCAGAATCTTCCCGCCCGACAACGGCAGGACGCTGTAAACCGAACCGGTCACATTGGCGCGGAAGGCCGGATCGATGTTTCCGTTCACGCCCAGGCGGACCAGGCTGTCGCGCGTCAAACCGCCCACGCTCGTAAACGTGCCGCCGACCAAAACCTGACCATCGCCTTGCAACACCGCAGTCGAGACGCGGCCGTTGACGTCCGGGCGAAATTCCGTGTCGAGCCCGCCCGCAGCGCTGACGCGCGCGACGTGATTACGCGGAATCGAAGAGAGACCACTGCCGCGCAGGGCGCTGAAACCGCCACCGAGCACAATCGATCCATCCGACTGCACGCCGAACGCATAGACGTTGAAGTTCGGTCCCGGAAGGAAGCCCAAGTCGAGCTGCCCGTTCGGATGAATGCGACCCGCATACGAAAGGTTGACGCCACCAAGGCTCGGGAAACTGCCACCGACGAGCACGCCGCCATCCGGCAAAACCGCGATGGCATACACATCGCCGCCCGCCTGACCCACGAAAGTCGTGTCAACCGTCCCATCGACATGGAGGCGGGTAAACCGCGCTTTCGCGATCGCCTCTTCGGCGTTCGGCGGTTGCAGCGTCGTGAACGAACCGCCGACGAGGATCTTGCCGTCGCGCTGTAAGGCGACCGCGGTGACGCGGTTGTTGAAGTTCGGATTGAACGCCGCATCGACCGAGCCGTCGGCGTTGAGCCGCGCGAGGCGGTTGCGCGTCTGACCCGCGATCGTGGTAAAACCGCCGCCCACCAAAATCTTGCCGTCAGACTGAACCGCGATCGCAAGCACCACATTGCTCGCATTCGGATCGAACGCGGCATCGAGCGAACCATCGGCATTGAAACGCGCGATCCGATTCCTCGCCTGCCCCGCCGCCGACGTGAACGCCCCGCCGATGAGAATTCTGCCATCCGCATCAATCGCGAGAGCGTTGACCTCCCGAAGAGGTCCGCCGTCGAGATTGGGATCGAAGCCCGCATCGACCGATCCATCGGCATTCAACCGCGCCGCACGGTTGCGCGTGGCGCCGCCGGCCTCGGTGAAGCTGCCGCCGATGACGATCCGGCCGTCCGGCTGGAGGATCATCGCATTGATACGGCCGTTGACGTTGCCGTTGAAAGTCGTGTCCACACGGCCGTCGGCGAGCAGGCGCGCGATGTTGTTCTTATCCGCCGCTGCGCCGCCGTTGGGCTGCAAGCGTTTGAATTCGCCCGCGATCAGGATCTTTCCATCGGGCTGGACCGCGACGGCATAGACATTGCCATCGACATTAGGATCGAAGCCGTCCGACGCCGAAAGCGCCCCTTGAGCGAACAAGGCCGGTGAGATCGACACCAGCGACGCGAGACAAACGAGGCGCAACGCGAAGCGGAAAGCGGAAGCAATGAACATGAGGGGGAGTCTAGTGATAAAGAAAGAGAGATCAGACGGCCGAGCCGGAGGCGCCGAGGCAAAAGGTCAGCGTTTCTCCGCGAAAAAGGGGACCATGACAAGCCTCCCGGCGCCGCCTTGGCAAGCCCGCCCGTCGCGCGGGCTAACGGAGAAATGAGAGGCGGTCACGGGGCCGGTTAGTGTCGGCGCGAAAATCGGAAGTTCCGGAAAAATCCTGCGACCCCTTTTTCGCCCCATCGTCTAATGGATCTCGCCTTCCGCCGTTTCCCTATCGGCCCGGCCTCACCTTCCTCTCCATGAAACTGAAACCTCGTCTGCTCGCTTCAGCTCTCGCCGCCTTCGTCGGACTTGCCCTCCCCTCCGGAGCCCAAGCCGCGCCAATCGCCGCTCAATCGCAAATTCGCGCAGTGACGGTTTACGCCGACCGGGCCGTCGTCACGCGAGCGGCCCCCGTCCAAATCGCCGGATCCGGGATCGTGGAGGTGTTGTTCGAAAAACTTCCATCCGGCCTCCTGGACGAATCCCTCCAGGTCACCGGCCGCGGCGAGGCCCACGCCGCTCTCCTCGATGTCACGCCGCGCACCACCTACGTCGACTTCACGCCCAACGACCGCGTCAAGTCGCTCGAAGACGAAATTCGCGCCCTCGATCGCCAGGAGCGCGAACTCGACGATCGCGCCAACGTCCTCGCCCAACAGCGCGACTACATCGTGAAGATTCAAACCTCCAGCACCGCGCCCACCAAGGACGGCAATCCAGTCATCGTGCCCGACGTGTGGCTGAAGATGCTGGAATTCACCGAACAAAAACTCGGCGAATTCGCCGCGGAGGTCCGCACGATCGACAGCCAGCGCGAAGAACTCCGCACCCAACGCGCCGCGCTCCAACAACAGCTCGATCAGCTTCGCGCCGAAAGCAGCCGCAGCTACAAAACCGTCTCCGTCCGCCTCGACGCCCAAGCCCCCGGCGCGATCGAGCTCACGCTGCGCTACGCCGTGCACGGCGCAAACTGGACGCCAAACTACGATGTTCGTGTCTCGAGCGACGACCGTTCCGCGCAACTCGGCTACTTCGGCCTCGTCCGCCAGCGCACCGGAGAAGACTGGAACAACGTCGAGCTCACGCTCTCCACCGCGCGCCCCTCGCTCGGCGGCGCCGCGCCGGAACTTCAACTGTGGATCGTGCAACAACGCCAGTTCCTCCCCGTCGCCGCCGCCGCACCCGCACCGCGTTTCGAAGCTCAAATGGATGCGAGAGAACTCCGAGTCCGGGGGCAGGCAGAGATGAAGGCTCGAACAACCATGGACTACTATCATCCGCCGGCAGCCGTCGAAACGCAGGCCACCAGCGCCTCCTTCAAAGTCGCCGTTCCCGCGACCATCGCCTCCGACAACTCTCCGCAAAAAGTTCCGATCGCCACCGCGACGCTCGCGCTCGCCCCCGAATATCGCACCACGCCCAAACTTCTGCCGTCCGCCTTCCTCACCGCGAAAGTCACCCACAACACCGACTACCCGCTGCTCGCAGGATCGATGAACGTCTTCCTCGACGACACCTTCGTCGCCACGAGCGCGCTCCGCAGCGTGATGCCCGGCGAACAATTCGACCTTTCGCTCGGCGCCGACGAAGGCATCAGCGTGAAGCGCACGCTCAACAACCGCCTCACCGAAGACACCGGCGTCGTCTCCAAGAGCAAACGCATCACCTACGACCTCACGCTCACCGTGCAGAACAACAAGCGCACGCCCGCCAAGATCATCGTGAGCGATCAGCTCCCCGTTTCCCGCCACGAGAAAATCGTCGTGAAACAGCTCGCGCCCGACGAACGCCAGCTGAAGCCCAACGCCGAGGGCGTGCTGCAATGGACGCTCGACCTCAAACCGGGCGAAAAACGCGAGCTGCCTCTCCGCTTCTCCGTCGAACATCCCGCCGACTTTATCGTCGAGGGGCTCGAATAACTCCCCGTCTTTTCCACCTCCCGAGAGGCGGCCGCAGCGCCGCCTCTTTTCTTTTGCTGCTCTCGGCCCGCTTTGGCACCAACGCGCCCGTGCCTTCCACCGCCCGCCTTCGCCACGCTTCCTCCCGCACGGCTCCCTGGCTCCTTGCGACGGCCTTTCTCCTTTTCATCGGCGGCGTGTTTTTTCCGTTCTTCCACGTCACGAAATTCTGGCTCTTCCACGACGCGATCTCGGTGGTCGGAGGAATCATCACGCTTTTCCACGAGGGAGAATACTTCCTCTTCATCGTCCTCACGCTGTTCACGCTCGTGTTTCCCTGCGTGAAGCTCGGCCTGCTCGCGATCATCTGGCTCGAGCGTGAGCACAACCTGTCTCGCGTTCAGCGGCTTCATCGCCGGGTCGAACACCTCGGCAAATGGTCGATGCTCGATGTCTTCGTCGTCGCGATCCTGATCGTCGCCATGAAGTCCGCCGCCGTCGCCGAACTGCAGGTCGGGCCTGGCCTCTACCTCTTCACGTTTTCAGTCATCGCCACACAGTTCGCATCCGCCCTCGTCGCCCGCCTGCTGGAATCCGCCTCCACGAAAGCAGGTTGAATCGGATAACACACGGCGCGCCACGCGCCCGCGTCGCTTCGGTTACTTCGCCCCAAATCGCTCTGGCTCCAGCTTCACCGCCTGCTCCAAATGACGTCGCGCGGGTCCGACGCGTCCCGCTTCCTGCAACGCCTGCCCCAACGCGAAATGCGCATCCGCATTATACGGATCCAAACGCACCGCCTCCGCCCCGCTCGCAATCGCCTCCGCCACGCGTCCCGCCGACAGCTGCCACGTCGCCACGTGCACGTGCGCGCGCGCGTTGCCAGGCATTTTCTCCGCCGTGTCCATCCAGAGCGTGAGCGCATCGCGATAGTCGAAATTGCGACGCACCGTCGCGGCACCCAGGACCAGCGCCACCAGCGCACCAATCGCCACGGCCCGAGCCCCCGCAATCCGGTAAACGCCAAGCACCACCAGCGTCACCACGGCCGCGAGCGGCAAATACATCCGACTCTCCGCCATCGGTTCGTTCGGAATCGGCCACGCACTCGACGTCGCCAACAACAACAAAAAGAACCACGCGCCCAAAAACCCGCGCGCTCTCACTTGCCACAACGCCACCGCCGAAACCACCGCG
>JAFAAS010000071.1 GCA_023426435.1 Verrucomicrobiota bacterium
GCCCTACCCTCCGAAGGAACGTGGCGGTCAGCGGTTGCGCACGCGTTGGAGATAGCCGCGGAGACCGAGGATGGTTTGCGCGTGAATCTGGCAGATGCGCGATTCGGTCAGGCCGAAAACCGCGGCGATTTCGGCGAGGCGCATGTTTTCGAAATAATACATGGCGAGGATCTTCTTCGGTATATCGGGCAGTTCCGCCATTCGTTGAGTGAGAAGCTCCAGCAATTCGCGCTTCTCCAGGTTTTCGCGGCCGGTGACGTCGGTTTCGTCGGCGAGCAACTCGTGCAGCGAAGCGCCCTCCCCTTCTTCGCCGTCGGCGCGGTGGTCGATCGCAAGGAACGTCACGGGACGCGCGTCTTCGACCCACTTCGCGTAGTCTTTTTGCGTGAGGCCGAGCGCGGTGCAGATCTCTTCATCGGTGGCAGCGCGGCCGAGCTTCTGTTCGACCTCGATGATGGTTTCCTTGAGCTTGCGCGAACGCGCGCGGGCGCGGCGCGGACACCAGTCCATGCGACGCAACTCGTCCAGGATCGCCCCGCGGATCCGCATCGCGGCGTAGCTGGCGAAGGTGCAGCCCTGCTCGGGATCGAATTTGCGGACGGCGGCGATGAGACCGGTGACCCCCACGCTGTAGAGATCGTCGGCGTCGATGTGCGTGGGAAGGTTGAGTTTGATGCGATCGACGACATTGCGCACCAAATAGAGATGGCGCTCGATGAGGTCCTTTTCATCGACGGCACCCGGCGACACGCCCTGATAGGCGCGCCAGACGGTTTTGGGAGCGGCATCCATGCCTGCGGCAACGGCGGAGTTCATGAGAGAAGCGGGAGCGAGGGGTTAGTTATTTGTGTTTAGAAGCGGGTGAGGCCGGTGCAGGGGCAGCGGCCGCAGCGGAGGCGGTGGCGGCGGCGTGGCGCGCGAGAATGGTTTCGCGAATCCCGCGCACGAGGACGGTCCAGAACCAGCGGAAGAGCAGCGCTCCCACCAGGCAGCCGATGGCGGCGTCAAAAAAAATGCGATCGGCCGAGCGGTCGGCGGCGTAACCCGCGAGCGCGGCGCAAAGAAATCCGGCAATTCCGCCGATGAGAAAGACGAATTTCATGAAACGAAAGCGGTCGAGTTTGGCGTGTTGAGCGGAGCGACGCATGTCGTCGATGCGTCGAACCGGCTGCGGGCAGCGAAGCTCACCATGAATTCTTCGCTTCGCTCAGAGGGACCGATCGAAGTGTGCGAAATCATGATCTGGTCCCCTCCGGAAGCGTGCGGCGGGCGATGGCGCCGGAGACATCTTCCTCGCAATCGCCGGTGAGCGACGGGCCGGTCGCGAGGAAGAGCGGTTCGATGTCTTCGTCGAAAAGGAAGTCCCACAACTTGCCCCATTGCGGGACCTCATCGAGGTGGGTGAAGATGAGATGGGTCGCGCCGAGATCGCGGCCCGCGGCGTAGGCGTCGCGCATCGCGTGGCGATCGTAAGCGGCGTTGAGCACGACCACGCGTTCCGTGATCCGCTCGCGATCGAGCCAGGTGGCGAGTGCGGCATTGTCGATCGGACGACGCGGCGAGATGCTCGGCAGATCGAAATAAACAAAACCGCCCGGCACGGCAGGTTCGGTGGAACACGGAAAATGCGCGAGCGGCACGCCAAGCGCCTCCGCAAACACGGGCAGCGGGCCGAGCGGGTTGGGACGATCGAACTCGATCGTGACAACGTGGCCGGTGCGGGCGCGGCGAAACACCTCGAGCGAGAGCCATTTGCACAGGGCGGTGGTGCGACCGACCCCGGAAGTGCCGAGAAACGCCGCGCGCGAAATCGGCGCGCGCGTCGGACGTGACTCGGCGCGTTCGCGGAGCAGCCGTGAGGTTTCGGCGAGGGCGCGGTGCAGCGGGAGACGGTTGATTTCGCGCCAGTCGGAACCGGATTGAAGGCGGTTCAACGCGGTTTCGGTGAGACCGGAGCGACGCAGCAGATCGGTGAGACCGATCGGCGTATGGCGAATGTCGATACGCGGACGCGGTTCGACGACCGCGGCGACCTCCGGCAACGCGGGCTCGGCGGACACCGCGGAAAGCGAGGCGGATTCGTCGCGCGCCGGTTGCGACGCTGGCGCGCTCGGCGCGGCGGCGGCGTGTTCTTCGGCGGCGGAAGCGGTTTGCGCGATCACCTCGAGCCGGGCGCCGGAGAAGAGCTTGCGCAGGCCCTTCGGTTCGACGGAGCGGACGGAGAGCACGCGGGCATTCTCGCCGAGCTTTTCGCGAATGGCCGAAACGGCTTCCTCCGCGGAGCGGACCGTGAATTTGAAGCAGGAGCCCGGAGCGGGCCGTGTCGAGGGCGCGGGCATGGGTTAGGCGGCGGCTTTCAACGGGACTTCGGCGCGCGCGAGCTGTGGCGGCGCGGTGACGATGCCGGCATTTTCGATTTCGGTGGCGGTCGGCAATTCCTGGAACGCGAGCACCGTGAGACGCGGGAACGAGGATTCGAAGAAGCGCTTGAGCGGCAGGCGAACTTCGCTCGAGACGACCAGGATCGGCGGCAGACCTTCGCCGACGAGGCCGCTGGTGCGGCGGTTGAGTTCTTCGAGCAGGTGGCGCGTGGTCGTTGGATCGAGCGCGAGTCCGACATCGGTCGCGGAACGCTGCACTTTCGAGCCCAGCCATTGCTCGAGCCGCGGATCGAGCGTGGCGGCGCGCACGACGCCCGGGCGGCACTCGTATTCGGGAACGAAATACAAGCCAAGGCGGCGGCGAATGAGCTCGCTGAGATCGTCGGGATTCTTTGAAAGCGCCGCGAAGTCGCCGATCCCTTCGAGGATGAGCGGCAGATTGACGATCGCGATGTTCTCGCGAAGCAGGTTTTGCAGCACGCGCTGGATGATGCCCAGGGAAACGAGGTCGGGCAGGAGCTCGGCGACGAGTGCGGGCTGCGACTGCTTGAGGTGATCGACGAGCGACTGCACTTCCTGGCGTCCGAGCAGGTGATGCGCGTGGGCTTTCAGCGTTTCGGACAGATGTGTGATGAGCACCGACGCGGGATCGACGACCGTGTAGCCGTTGACTTCGGCGGTCTTCTTTTCGGCGTCGTCGATCCAGGTGGCATCGAGATTGAAGACGGGTTCGCGCGTGGGCACGCCGCGGAGGCGAACCTTGCTCGCGGAAACATTCATCGCGAGCAGGCGGCCGGGATGGAGATTGCCGCGCGCGAGCGGTTTGCCGCGCAGGAGGAAACGGTAGTCGTTGGCCTCGAGTTCGAGGTTGTCGCGCACGGAGATTGGCGGAACGACGATGCCCTTTTCGCGTGCGAGCGTTTTGCGCACGCCGGTGACGCGCGCGAGGAGGTCGCCGCCGGTTTTGGCGTTGGCGAGATTGAGGAGGCCGTAACCGATCTCGATCGCGAAGACATCGACCTCGATGAGCTTTCGCACGTCTTCCGTCGCGGGCGGGGCCGCGGGAGCGGCGGAGGTGCCGTTGTTGTTGTCGCCGCCGGCTTTTCCGTCGGCGGTTTTTCCGGGTTTTCCGGATGCAGCGTCCGCGCCGCTGGCTTGGCCGGACGCGGCCTCCTGTTCCTTGACGATTTTGCCGATGAAAGCCGCGATGCCGGCGAGAATGACGAACGGCAGCATCGGCATGCCGGGCATGAAGCCGAAGAGAAGAAGCATGCCCGCGACGATCTTGATGGCGCGCGGATAGCGGAGGAGCTGGCTCGCGAGTTGCGAACCGAGGTTGTTGTTTTCCGCGGCGCGCGTGACGAGCAAGCCGGCGCCGACGGAGAGGATCAGCGCGGGGATCTGGGAGACGAGACCGTCGCCGATCGAGAGCAGCGTGAATTTTTGCAACGATTCGCCGAGCGACATGCCCATCTGCAGGACGCCGATGGCGAAACCGCCGATGACGTTGACCAGCGTGATGATGATGCCGGCGATGGCATCGCCGCGGACGAATTTCGACGCGCCGTCCATCGCGCCGTAGAAGTCGGCTTCCTTTTGCACCTTCAAGCGGCGCGCGGTGGCCTGGACCTCGTCGATGATGCCGGCGTTGAGCTCGGCATCGATGGCCATCTGTTTGCCGGGAAGCGCGTCGAGGGTGAAACGCGCGCTCACTTCGGCGATACGGCCGGCGCCCTTCGTGATCACGACGAAGTTGATCACGACGAGAATCAGGAACACGACGGCGCCGACGATGTAGTTGCCCTGAATGACGAAGTGGCCGAAGGCGTCGATCACCTGGCCGGCGTAGCCGTTGACGAGCACCTGGCGCGTCGAGCTGATGTTGAGAGCGAGCCGGAAGAGCGTGAGCGCGAGGAGAAGCGTCGGGAAACTGGAGAACTCCGGCGGCTCCTTCACATAGACGATCGCGAGCAGGACGAGCAGCGAGAGCCCGATGTTCAACGCGAGGAACAGGTCCAGCAGCGCCGTCGGGATCGGCATGATCAGCAGCAGGACCGTGACGAACAGGCCGCCCGTGAAAAGGAGGTCGGCGCGCTTCATGAGCGCGTTGACGGGGCTGCTGGCAGTGGCGGCGGGAGCGACCATGGCGATCAGCGCAACGACCTCCGGCTAGATTTCGCGTGAACGGGGATGACGAAGTGCATCGTGTTCGTTCCCTACGCGATTTGCTCGAGCCGCCGCGCCTTGAGGCGGTGGAAGTAGTATCGGTGCGTCCGATACACGACGGCGAGAATGCCCGCGACGGCCTGATAAAGCTCGGCCGGGATCGCTTCGCCGACCTTGCCGAGCGCAAAAAGCATGCGGGCGACCGGCTTGTTTTCCACGGTCGGAACACCGTGCTCCGCCGCGAGGGCCTTGATGCGTTGGGCGAAACGATTTTCGCCTTTCGCGAGCACGATCGGGGCGCTGTCCTTGCCGCGCTCGTATTTCAGGGCGACGGCGAAGTGGGTCGGGTTGGTGACGACCACGTCGGCCGTCGGCACGGCGGAAAGCATCTGTTTTTGCAGGAGCCGCCGGGCCATG
Source organism: Verrucomicrobiota bacterium (assembly GCA_023426435.1). Taxonomy (GTDB): domain Bacteria; phylum Verrucomicrobiota; class Verrucomicrobiia; order Opitutales; family Opitutaceae; genus Opitutus. The sequence goes on from JAFAAS010000071.1 coordinate 4,965, forward strand.
CGGCGCATCGCGGACTTGGCCTGCGCGCTGCCTTCGGCGTTCTTGTGCTCATCCTTCACCTCCTGCTTCGTCATCATCAGCTGGCGAGCGGTCTTGAACTTCTCGTAGCCGTAGCTGATCGCGGTGACGACGCCGAGCGCGAGGGCCAGCCGGGTGAGGAAGATGAGCGAGGCGTTCAGCAGAAATTGGCCGAGATACCCGGCTTCGACCGGCGCGCTGAACAGCGGGTCGAGCATGAGCCCGCGCACGCCGAGGTAGAGCGCGCTGCCGATGGCGACGAGTTTCAGGAGCTCGACGCCCGCCTTCACGAAGGCGGATTTGTTGAAGATGTTGGAGAATCCGGTGACGGGATTGAGCTTCTCGGGTTTGAAGCCGATGGCGTTGGGCGACATCCGGAACCCGCTTTGCAAGCCGCCCGCCAGGAGTGCGGCGCCGACGCACGCACAAAGCATCGGAGCGAGCGCGCGACCGCTGGTGAGCAAGGCTTCGTTGAGCTGGATGTTAATCGTGTCGCGCTCGACCGGCATCGACGTGAACTGCGTGAACATGCTCGTCGCGTATTCGGCGATGTCGCGCGAAGCGGCTTTCGCGGTGAAACCAAGCGCTCCAATGACGGCGGCGAGCATCAACAAAACCGAGAGCTCGGGGGAGCGCGCAAACTGACCGCGATCCCAAGCTTCATTGAGCTTCTTCTCGGTCGGCTGCTCGGTTTTTTGATCCTGATCGGTGTCCGCCATTGGTTGCACCCGCGTTTTAGCAACGCCGATGCCAATGGGGTTTCCTCGGATATTAGCCGCTCATCATCAGCGGTTTAAACTTTTATATGCGAGCCCGAGAGCGTCATCGGGAGCCCGGGCCTGCGTTTCGCGGGATGTCGCGGCAAAAATTGCCGGTGGGACGCGCGCGAGAGGACGGTTCGCTGAACGACGCGTGACTGCTTTCCGTGAGGCGCCGGCTCGCCGGGGACGGCTCGGCTTCCCTCTTGGAAGGAACGCGCGCGATCAGAGCGCTTTGAGCAGGCGCTCGACCTCGGCGCGTTTGGCTTGGAGGTCGGCGAGCTGCTTGCGCGCGCCTTCGAGGACGGCGGGCGGGGCTTTGCTGACGAAGGCCTGGTTCGCGAGCCGGGACTCGGTGCCCGCGATATGCTTCGCGAGTTGATCGAGCTCTTTCGAAAGCCGCGCTTTTTCCGCCGCGACATCGACGGTGCTCGCGAGATCGAGATAAGCGGTGCCGAGCGGGGTGACGACGGCGGGCGCGCCGTCGACGCGATCGCGGCGCTCGATCACACTCGCACCGGTCATGCGCACGAGCTTGGCGAGGTTGGCCGAAAGTGTTGCCCACTGTTCGTCGGTCGCGGTGATGAAGAACGTCACGTCGCGGCGGCTGGCGAGATTGTGCTCGGCCTTCAACGCGCGCGCCTGGGACACAAAAGTCTTCAAACCTTCGACCGTCGCGATCTGCGCGCGATCGAGGGCGAGGCCTTGCGACGAAGCGGACGTCGCGAGTTGGGAGGCGTTTTCGAGGCGGGCGTTTTGGATGAACGAACCGGCCGCGCCGTATCCAAGAAGTCCCCACAATTCCTCCGTGATGAAGGGAATAAACGGGTGCAGGAGCAGCAGCGTCTGACGCAGAACGAGATCCTGGATCGCGAGGCAGTTGGCTTTGGTATCGGCCGCCTGCATCTTCGCTTTCGAAACTTCCACATACCAATCGCAGAAGTCGTTCCAGAAAAACGCATACAAGGCCTGCACCGCGGCGCTGAACTCGAATTGGGCGAAACAGCGGTCGACTTCGCGCGTCGTGGCGAGGAGCCGGTCGAGGATCGCGTGATCGTCGGCGTCGAACTTCGCGGGTTCGAGGCGTGCAACGATCGCGGCGAGCGTGGAGTTGTCGCCCGCTTCGCCGCTCATCTGGCGGAACCGGCAGGCGTTCCAGAGCTTGTTGCAGAAGTTTTTTCCGCTCTCGATGCGGTCTTCCTGGAAGCGGATGTCCTGACCTTGAGGCGCGATCGAGATGATGCCGAAGCGCAGGCCGTCGGCGCCATAGGTGTCGATCAAGTCGAGCGGGTCGGGCGAGTTGCCGAGCGATTTCGACATCTTCCTCCCCTGCTGGTCGCGGATGATGCCGGTGAAGTAAACGTCCTTGAACGGAATCCGCCGCTCGATCGGTTCGCCGGGTCGAACGAATTCGAGGCCGGCCATGATCATGCGCGCGACCCAGAAAAAGATGATATCGGGCCCGGTCACGAGCGTGCTCGTCGGATAAAAGTAATCGAAGCCATCGCGCTTCATCTGGGCTTCGTCGGGCCAGCCGAGCGTCGCGAAGGGCCACAGCCACGAAGAGGCCCAGGTATCGAGCACGTCCTCCTCCTGCTCCCAGTTTTCCGGATCGGCCGGACCGTCGACGGAGACGTGCCAGTTCTTCGGATCGGAACGGTCTCCATTTTTTCGATACCAGACCGGAATGCGATGGCCCCACCAGAGCTGGCGGCTGATGCACCAGTCCTGGATGTTTTCGAGCCAGTGCAGGTAAACCTTCGACCAGCGCTCCGGGTGAAACTTGATATGGCCGTCGCGCACCGCGGCTTTCGCTTCCTCGACGCGCGGGTATTTCAACCACCACTGCTCCGTGAGACGCGGTTCGATCGGAACATCGGCGCGTTCGGAATAGCCGACATTGTTGGCGTAAGCTTCTTCGGCGACGAGCGCGCCGGCCGCTTTCAACAACTCCGCGGCTTTCTTGCGACCGGCGAAGCGCTCGACGCCGGCGAGTTCCGGACCGGCGAGGTCGTTGAGGACGCCGTTGGGTTTGAGCACGTCGACGACCGGCAGCTTGTGGCGCAGCCCGATCTCGTAATCGACCTTGTCGTGGGCGGGCGTGATTTTCAGCGCGCCCGTGCCGAACTCCTTATCCACCGAAGCGTCGGCGATGATCGGAATCTCCGCGGCGGGACCGATCGGACGGCGCACTTTTTTTCCGATGATATCGGCGTAGCGCGGGTCGTCGGGGTGAACGGCGATGGCCACGTCGCCCGGAATCGTTTCCGGACGCGTGGTCTTCACCTCGATGAAGCGGTCCGGCTGATCGACGAGCTGGTAGCGCACGCGATACATCGTGCCGTTGACCGGCTTCATGATGACTTCTTCGTCGGAAAGCGCGGTGAGCGACACCGGGCACCAGTTCACCATGCGTTTGCCGCGGTAGATGTAGCCGCGGTTGAAAAGCTCCACGAAGACGTGCAACACGCGCCGCGAATACTCCGGGTCCATCGTGAACGCGGTGCGATCCCAGTCGCACGACGCGCCGAGCCGGCGCAGCTGCTCGAGGATGATGCCGCCTTTTTCGTGGCGCCATTCCCAGACCTTCTCGACGAATTTCTCGCGGCCGAAATCGTGCCGGGTCTTCTTCTGCTTGCGCAACTCGCGCTCGACCACCGTCTGCGTCGCGATGCCCGCGTGATCCGTGCCGGGCAGCCACATGGTGGAATGGCCTTCGAGACGAGCGCGGCGGATGAGGATATCCTGAATCGTGTTGTTCAACACGTGGCCCATCGTGAGCACGCCGGTGACGTTCGGCGGCGGAATCACGATCGAGTAAGGCGCGCGCGCCGGATCGATGGCGCCGCGGAAAGCCTTGGCCTCCAGCCAGGCGGCATACCATTTCTTTTCCACGTCGCGCGGTTCGTAGCTCTTGGTGATCTCGGCCATGGGTCGTTGTCGGAACTAAACCGCGGAGAAAACGCCCGGCGCTCCCGCGAGGCAAGTGGTTAAACGGGCCGTTGGGTCGAGGCGGGTGGAACCCGGCGTCCTCGCCGGGTTGGTTTGACTCGCGCTCGCCCAACCAACCGGTCCGACGGGGACGTCGGGCTCCACCTGCCCAACCACTTCCCCCTCGCGAAATGGCGCGTTTTTCGCTCACTTCGGCGCTTCATGCCTGTCACGCCCACCGAAAAACCGGTCGACCCTCTTGCCTATCCGGAATCCGCCACCGCCGCGGAACGGCTTGCCGCGTGCAAGGCTTATCTCCAAGCGCAGCGCGCCATCCTGCAGGAGCGCCATCGCGCGGGCGCGTCGGGCTTGGAGATCGCGCACGAACGCGCCGCCATCCTCGATCGCATGCTCGTGCGGCTCTTCGAAGGCGCCACCGCCAGCTACCTGCGGGAACACGGAAAACCGCCCGCGCCCTTCGCGCTCGTCGCCCTCGGCGGCTACGGCCGCGGCGAACTCAGCCCGCTGAGCGACGTGGACATCATGTTTCTGTTTCCCGCCAAAACGAAGCCGGCGGAGATCAAACCGTATATCGAACACCTCTCCAACGAGATCCTGTATCCGTTGTGGGACTGCGGGCTGAAGGTGGGCCATTCCACGCGCAACGTGGACGAGGTATTCGCCGAAGCACGACGCGATATCCAGACCCTCACCTCGTTGCTGGAGTCGCGCCTCGTCGCCGGATCGTCGTCGCTCTACGACACCTTTGCCCAAGCGTATCGCGCGTTTTCCACCGCCGAAGATCCGAAAGGCTACATTGCCGCGCGGTTGGGCGATCAGGCGGCGCGCCGGGCGAAATATGGCGACACCGTTTTTCTGCAGGAACCCGACGTGAAAAACGGCGTGGGCGGACTGCGCGATTATCAAAACGCCCTCTGGATGTCGCGGGTGAAGCTGGGCATCTCCGCGATGGATGAGCTCGCGACGCAAAACTACCTGCGACCCGAGGAGCTCGCGGAGTTCACGCGCGCTTACGACTTCCTCTTCCGGGTCCGCAACGAAATGCATTTTCTCAGCTCGCGGCCGACCGACGTCCTCGACCTCGATCTACAACCGAAAGTGGCGGACGCGCTGGGTTATCACGACACCGACCTCCTGCAACGCGTGGAGCGGTTCATGCAGGATTATTATCGCGCGGCGCAGTCGATCTTCCGCATCTCGAAACTTGTCGAGAGCCGGCTCGCCCTCACCATCGGTCGCGACGCCTCGGGCGGGAAAGTTTCCATTCGCGAAAGCCTGCTCGCCTCCCGCTTTCGCCGCACGAAGAAGCTCGACGGATTCGTCCTGCGCGGACGCGAGCTCGCCGCGGAATCGCGGGACGTCTTCAAACAGGACCCCGTCCGCCTGATCCGCGTATTTCGTCACCGCCAGCAACTCGACTGCGCGCTGGATTTTCATCTGGCGGCATTGATCCGCGAATCGCTCCCGCTCTTCACGCCGCAGTATCGGGATTCCCATGACGCGAGTGTCACCTTCCGCGCCATCCTGTCGGAGGCGGGCGCAGTGTTTCCGACGCTAAACCTGATGCACGAACTCGGGATGCTCGCGCAGTTCATCCCCGAGTTCGACGGGCTCACCTGCCTGGTGCAGCACGAGTTCTATCATCGTTACACCGCCGACGTTCACACACTGGAGGCGATCCGCCAGCTCGACCTGATTTTCACGGAAGCCGAACCGATCACGTTGAAATACCGGGAGGCGTTGCACGAAACCGACGATCCCGCACTGCTCTATCTCACGCTGCTGCTCCACGACATCGGCAAGGCCGACGGCATTCAGGGGCATGCGGAGAAAGGCGTTACGATTGCGCGTCCGATCCTCGAACGACTCGGCATCAAGCCGGACAGCCGCGAGCTCATCGAATTCGTCATCAAAAATCATCTGGTGATGGCACGATTCTGGCAGAAACGAGACGTCGATGATCCCAACACCGCCGCCGCTTTCGCCGAAATCGTGGGTGACCCCGAGCGCCTGCGGAATCTCTACGTCCACACCTTCTGCGATGCGCGCGGCACGGCGGCGAGTCTCTGGAACAGTTACAAAGATACCCTTCACACCCGGCTCTTTCGGGCTACGTTGGAACACCTGAATCTCGGCGAAGCCGTTCACGCCACTTACGAAACGAAGAAGCAAATGACTCAACAGGAACTCATTGCCCGCCAAATTCCCGGCATCAGCTCCGAAGAGATTGTCGCCCACTTCGGACTGCTTCCCGAGCGCTACTTCATCCAGACCGAGCCCGACGACATCTCGCTGCATATCCAGATGGTGAACAAGCTGCTGAAGTCCATCGCGACCGCGGACTCCATCGGCACGCTCAAGCCGATCATCGACTGGCACGACGACCTCAATCGCTCGATCACGGTCGTTGACGTCGTCACCTGGGATCGCGCGGGTCTGTTCTACAAACTCGCTGGCGCGTTCAGCGTTGCGGGCCTCAGCATTCTCGGCGCGAAAGTCATCTCGCGCTCGGATCACATCGCGATCGACACCTTCTACGTCGTCGAACCGGGTCGGGGGCTCGTGCAGAACACCGTCGCGCAGGAGACGTTCGCGCGCACGATCGAGTCCGCGCTCATGTCCAACAAAGACCTGTATCCCGAGATTGTTGCGCAGGCGAAGAAACACGCCGCGAGCCGCTATACGGCAACGAGCAATGGCGAAGCGCTGCACACCTCCTTTCCGCCGACTGTGGAAGTTTACCACGAGCTCGCGATGCAGCGGACGATCGTCGAGATCCAGGCGCGCGACCAGATCGGCCTGCTCTATCGCCTCGCGAAGATCATTTCGGATCACGGGTTCGACATCACCTTCGCGCGCATCGGCACCGAACGCGGCGTGGCCATCGATACCTTTTATATCGAAAGCTCCGAGCCGTCGCAGCCCGTTGACACACCGCGACTGCAGGCGCTGCGCGACACGCTGACCGAGGTGATCCGTCCGGCCGCGGTCGTCGCCGCGAGTTGAGGTGGAGCCCGCCTCCTCGTCAGACTCCATCTTTCACGCGCAAAAAAAGCCCGACGCGGCCCCCGATCGATGGGGGCGGTCGGGCTCGATTCTGTGCAGCGAGCCAGGTCTGCGACCCGCCCCGCCTGCACATTTGATTCTACTCAGCGGCGCAACAGCGTCAGCTCGCTATTACCGTTCAACACCAGCTTGTCGGCGACGAGACCGCCGCGGAGTTCGCTGTTGCCGTTGATGGTGACCGTGCCCGACGGCGCGGTGACGTAGCCGTCGAAGTTCACGTTTCCGTTCAATGTCACGCCGCCGTTGCTGACGCGAAGGTCCAACCACGCGGGATTCGCGCTGCTGCCCATCGAGGCGTTCACGTTGATGCCATTCTTCACGACGATGATCACCGGACCCACGACCTTGAACGTGCTGTTGCCGTTCAACGTCAGGCTCTGGAAGTGATACAC
>JAFAAS010000092.1 GCA_023426435.1 Verrucomicrobiota bacterium
ACCCTACCCCGGCGTCATCGCCCGCCCCAACTGCGAATCCCCCACCTCCGACAGCTGCTCCCTCGAAACCATCACCGCCTAGTGTCTTCGAAAAGACTGGGCGCGGTGTCCCTGAAAGGTGGAGCCCGACGTCCCGTCGGGCTGTTCGAGCCGCACCATTCAGGTAGGGCGAACCGTCCCCGGTGAGCCGTTCCTGCTCTCCCCCTTCACTCCAGCCCCAGCGCCAACCGCCCTTCCTTCGAAATCATCTGCGGGTTCCACACCGGATCCCACACGATGTGCACCTTCGCTTCCTCCACCTGCGGCAAGGTCGAGATCTTCTGCCGCGCATCTTCGGCAATCACCGGCCCCATCCCGCACCCCGGCGCCGTCAACGTCATCTTCACGTCCACCCGATAGCCGCCGCTTTCCGTCTTCTCGCTCGCGAGATCATACACCAAGCCAAGATCCACGATGTTCACCGGAATCTCCGGATCGAAACAGGTCTTCAACACCTCCCACACCGCATTCTCGCTGAACTCGCCCGGCACCGCTTTCGCCGTCGCCTCCGCCGCCGGCACATAGCCCGCGATCGCGTCCGTATCCGCGTTCGCAATACGAAACAGCCCGCGATCAGTCCGCACCGTCACGTTTCCGCCCAGCGTCTGCGTGATGAAGACTTCCGTGCCCGCCGTCAGCGTCACGTTGTCTCCCGCCGGAATCACCGTCGCCGGCACGTCTCTCGAAAGGATGTGATTGGACATAAGGATGAAATCGTTTCTCCGCCCGCTTACTGCACGCTAAAATTGATCGGCAAACGCGCATACAGCCCGCGCGCATCGTTGAAGGTCCGCAACACCTTCAACTCCTCCTCCAACCGCTGGGCCACCTGCCCCGCGATTCCCGGCGTCCGCGCGCTGTTCGGCACGTAACGCTGCAGCGCCTCCTGCAACGCCTCCGCAAATTCCTTCTTCCGCGGATACTCCACCAGCCGGTAACTCTTCAATCCCGCCGCCCCCGCCGCATACTTGATCGCCGCCTCCAAACCGCCGATCTCGTCGACCAGCCCCAAATTCTTCGCCTCCAATCCCGACCATACGCGCCCTTGTGCGATCTCTTCCACAAATTCGCGCTCCAACCGACGCCCATCCACCACGCGATCGATGAACTCCCCATAAATGCGGTCCACCAGCCGCTGAAACACCGCCATCTCCTCCGGCGTTTTCGGCCGCGTGATCGTCAACATGTCCGCGAGTTTCCCCGTCTTCACCACATCGAAGGTCAGCCCGAAATCGTTCGCGAGTTTCTGCACATCGAACTGCACGCCAAACACCCCGATCGATCCCGTGATCGTCGTCGGCTCCGCAAAGATCCGATCGCCATGCGTCGAGATCCAATACCCGCCCGACGCCGCATACGATCCCATCGACACAATCACCGGCTTCACTTCCGTCGCCAACCGCACTTCGCGTTGAATCGCTTCCGACGACGACGCCGTCCCGCCCGGACTGTTCACGCGCAACACGATCGCTTTCACATCATCGTCTTCCCGCAGCCGCCGCAGCTCCCGCGCAAAACGCGTCCCGCCAATCTCACCCGGCTCCAATCCTTCACCATCCACGAGATCGCCTTCCGCATACACCACCGCCACGCGCCCCGACCCTTCCAACTCCTGCCCTTCGATCTTCGTCGGCGCCGGCAACACGTCCTTCGCGATCCGCGAGTAATCCGCGATCGTGATCTGCTTGAAAGTCTCCCCGTCGTCGCTGTCGCCCGTGATCTCGCGCATGCTCGCGATCACTTCATCCCGATACGCCACGCGATCCACCAGCTTCGCCTCGAGCGCCGCGTGGGGATGAATGATGCCTTCGCTGTCCACCGCCGCCTGCACGCTCGTCACGTCCAACCGCCGCGATCCCGCCATGTCGCCCACCAGATCCGACCACACATCGTTCAACAGCTTCTGCATCTGCTCGCGACTCTCCGGACTCATGTTCTCCCGCGTAAACGGCTCGATCGCCGATTTGTATTTTCCCACCCGCGTCACCTGCACCCCGATGCCATACTTCTCGAACGCATTCGCCAAAAACATCGGCTGCGTCGAAAGCCCCGGCATCAAAATCAATCCATAAGGATCCAGCGTCAGTTCGTCCGCCGCCGACGCGAGGTAGTAGTTCTTCGTCGTCGCATACGTCAGATACGCCTTCACCGGCTTCCCCGATTCCTTGAACCGCTCCAACGCCGCGCGCACTTCCTTCAACGTCGCATAACCCGGCCCAAATCCCGCCGGCGGAATATCGCCTTTGATAAACACCCCCGCGATCCGCTCATCCGTCGCCGCCGCCCGCAACGTCCGCGTCACCGTCCTCAACTGCAGCGTCGCCGTCCGATCCGCGCTCAACCGAAAATCGAACACCGGCGGCGCATCCGTGATCGCCGACGAAAGATCGAGCACCAGATACGACCCGCTCGCCACCGCCGGCTCCGCCTTGTTCCCCATCGCCGCCAGCGCCGCAATAAATCCGACGAACAACACCATGCCACCCACCGTGAAGATGATCAGCGCCACCAACGCTCCGAGCATCGACGTGAAGAAATTTTTCATGCGTAGGCCGCGACGCTACGCCGTTTCCCCGGTTCCTCCAGTCGAATTCCTCGCCTCGTAGGCCGCGAGCTCGCTCGCGCTCTTCCACGCCTCGCGCAACCCCACCAAGCTTGCCCGTCTCCCCCGCCCACCCATACTCCGCCGCCATGCCGACGACCGAGCAAAAGGATCTTCTCACCACCAACCGAAAGGCGCTCACCATCAATCTCGACGAGCAGAAATACGGCACGTTCGCCGAGATCGGCGCCGGCCAGGAGGTCGCGCGCATCTTCTTCCAAGCCGGCGGCGCCTCCGGCACCGTCGCCAAAACGATCTCCGCCTACGACATGACGTTCAGCGATGCCATCTACGGCAAAGCCCCGCGCTACGTCTCGCGCGAACGTCTCAACCTGATGCTCGACCACGAGTATCAACTTCTCCTCGAACGCCTCGCGCCGTCCCGCGGCGATCGCACCACCTTCTTCGTCTTCGCCGACACCGTCGCCGCCCGCAACTACAAGGGCACCAACGAGGCCCACGGCTGGATGGGCATCCGCTTCCAAACCGAACCGGGCGGCCCTCCGAGCGAAATCGTCGTCCACGTGCGCATGTGGGACAAAGAAAACGTCCTCCAACAGGAGGCCCTCGGCATCGTCGGCGCCAATCTCATCTACGGCGCCTTCTACTACCGCGACGACCCGAAGAAACTCGCCGGCTCGCTCATGGACCACCTCAGCTACGAGCGCATCGAGGTCGACATGCTCACGTTCAGCGGCCCCGCCTTCAAACACGTCGATAACCGCCTCATCTCCCTCTACCTCGTCCAACTCGGCCTCACCAACGCCGTCATGTTCGGCGCCCACGGCGAGGTCCTTCAGCCTTCCGAGGTCCTCTACAAAAAAGCCATCCTCGTCGAACGCGGCTCCTTCCGCCCCGTCACCCACGTCAACGTCGACATGCTCAACTGCGCCACCGCGCAGTTCGTCCAGGAACCGCTCGTCAAGGGCAAGGAGGTCATCGTGCTCATGGAGATCACCATGAACAACCTCCTCGCCGCCGGCTCCATCGACGCCCAGGACTTCCTCTCGCGCGTCGATCTCCTCGCCGACATCGGCTTCACCGTCCTCATCTCCAACTACTCCGAATACTTCCGCCTCACGTCCTACTTCCGCCGATACACGAAAGAGATGATCGGCGTCGCGATGGGCATCAACAACCTCCTCGAGATCTTCAACGAGAAATACTACGAGAACCTCGAGGGCGGCATCCTCGAATCCTTCGGCCGGCTCTTCCGCCACTCCGTCAAGCTCTACATCTACCCGATGCGTCAGGACGCCTACGGCCACTACCTCGGCACCGGCCAGGCCACCGGCGCTCCCGCCACCACGCCCGCCAATTCCTTCGCCGCCTCCGTCCTCATCACCGCGAAAAACGTCCAGGTCGTCGACCACCTGCGCAACCTCTACAATCACCTGCTCGAAAACCACTACATCGAGTGTATCGTAGGTTTCGATACGAGCATCCTGCACATTTTCTCCCGCGACGTCCTTCGCCGTATCAAGGAGAACGATTCCTCCTGGGAGCAGATGGCCCCGCCGTCCGTCGTCGCCGCCATCAAAAAACGTCGCCTCTTCGGCTACACCCCGCCTCCCGTCGCCGCCGCGAGCTGATGCCATGGGTGCCGTCACAGCGCCCTCCACTCTGTCATTCTGAGCGAAGCGAAGAATCCACGGCGACATCCGCTTGGGGTTGTCCGCTTCTCCTCCCCATGCTCACCGCCCTCCACCCCGACCTTCACGTCCACTCCGTTCCCTATCGCGTATTCGGAATCTGGATAAACCGCCAGCTCGTCGTCATCCGCGAACCCGCCGGCGGCCTCTGGATCCACTCGCCGATCCCTTGGTCGCCCGAACTCCGCCACGCCGTCTGGCAGCTCGGCGAGGTCGCCGATGTCGTCGGCCCCAATCGTCTCCACGACGAGTGCCTGCGCGAATTCCAAGCCGAATACCCGCACGCCGATTTCCACGCCGCGCCCGGCCTCGCGTCCGATCGCCCGGACCTCCGTTTCGTCCCTGAACCGCTCGGCAATGTCGCCCATCCCGAATGGCGCGGCGCCATCGACCAACACCTCATTGCCGGCATGCCGCGCATGAACGAAGTCGTTTTCTTCCACCGCGCCAGCCGCACGCTCATCCTCGCCGATCTCGCCTTCAACTTCGGTCCCGGCACACACTGGTTCACCGCCTTTCTCATGCGCCTCAACGGCTGCTGGAACCGCTTCGCTCCTTCCCGCTTCTGCCGCCTGCAAATGAAAGATCGCGCCGCCGTCCGCGCCTCCCTCGAACACATCCTCGCCTGGGACTTCGACCGCATCCTCGTCGGCCACGGCCGCAACATCGAAACCAACGGCAAACAAGCCTTCCGCGAAGCCTTCGCCTTTCTTTTTCCCCGCTAAACACGCGAAAGAACGCGAACCGTCCGATCCATTTCGCGTCTTTGCGCGTGTTTAGCGGGCGGTCAATTTTTCCGTGTCTTCCGTGTCTTCCATGGGCAACTTCCCCGACTCCTCGCCCATGCGCTTCCACAAATACCACGCCCTCGGCAACGACTACATTGTCTGCGATCCGCGCGACTTCTCCTCCTGGAATCCCGCCCCGACCGTCGACCAGATCCGCGTCGTCTGCCACCGCAACTTCGGCGTCGGCTCCGACGGCATCCTCTGGGGCCCGCTTCCCTCCGAAAAAAGCGAATTCGGCCTGCGCATCTTCAACCCGGACGGCTCCGAAGCCGAAAAATCCGGCAACGGTCTCCGCATCTTCTCGCGCTATCTCTACGACCAAAAGCTCATCAAGAATCCGTCCTTCACGATCGAGACTCCCGGCGGACACGTTCAATCCGTCATCAAGGACAACGGCCGCCTCATCACCGTCGCAATGGGCCAGGTCAGCTTCGACAGCACCAAGATTCCCGTAAACCCCGCCACCCCTGCGCGCGAGGTCCTCCACGAAAAAATCACCATCCTCGACCGCGAGTTCACCTACTGCGCCGCCACCATCGGCAACCCGCACTGCGTCCTCCCACTCGCCGAAATTTCCTCCGAGCTCGCGCACCAATACGGTCCGCACCTCGAAACGCATCCGAACTTTCCGCGCAAAACGAACGTCCAGTTCCTCCGCGTCCTCGATCGCGCCAACATCCAAATCGAAATCTGGGAACGCGGCGCCGGCTACACGCTCGCGTCCGGCAGCAGCTCCAGCGCCGCCGCCGCCGTCGCACACAAACTCGGCCTCGTCGACGCCTCCGTCACCGTCCACATGCCGGGCGGCCAGATCGGCATCGAGATCTCTCCCGACTTCTCGATCATGATGACCGGCACCGTCAACAAGGTCGCCGAAGGCACCATGCACCCCGAGCTTTTCGACGTGAAAGTCTAAGGCGACGGCGAGGCGTCCGCGCCGAGCCCCCCTCGACCCGATAACGTTTCTTCCAACCCAAACACCCCCCGCGCTCACCACCAGACGCGACTCCCGCAACCGCCCGCCTCGTTCCCGTTCCCGCCCAAAAACAACGACGCGGGCAATCGCACCAACCCATGTGCGATTCACCCGCGCCGTCCTGGCCACCTGAGCCGGTCGCACCGGCTCAGGGTATCCGCGAAATCAATACTTCACGTTGCAGCCATACGGCTGCGTCGTCGCCTTCGCGACCGCCTTGCCTTCCTTCACCGCCTTCAACGCCGCCGCGACATAATTCTCCGCCTTCGGAATGTCGTTCGGATTTCCCGAGCGAATGCTGTCGATCGCGCCGTTGTAAACGAGCGTGCCGTTGCCATCGATCACATACATGTGGGGCGTGACTTTCGCGCCATACATCTTCCCCACTTTGCCGCTCTGATCGCGCACATACGCCGTCGCGGCCGCATTATGTTTCTTCATCCAACCCGCCGCCGCCGCGTCGTCGTAATCGCCTTGTTCGCCTTTCGCGCCCGAGTTGATCGTCAGCCACACCACGCCTTCGCCGGTCGCCGACTTCTGCAGCTTCTGCATATTGCCGCTGTCATAGTGCTTGCCGACAATCGGACACTCGGGATTCACCCACTCGAGCACCACCGTCTTGCCTTTGTAATCCGAAAGCGTGTGCGTCTTGCCTTGGATGTCCGTCACCGAGAAGTCGGGCGCGGGAGCGCCAACTTCCACCGCCGCTTGCACGGCCGCCGTCGCAACAGCCAAAAGAGCTGTCACCCAGAGTAGAATACGTTTGGTCGGTTTCATGGGAACGGCCGCACGACGCATTCTTTTGGCGAAAGATTCGAGCCTGCCCGCATACCGGAGAATTCCCTTTGCTAGGGGAAAGCCCCCGGTTAGCGTGCCGCCCCTGTGATAGGCCGCCTCGCCGACCTTTTCCGCCTCGCCTGGGGCCTGCTCTACTGGAACACCCGCAAATCCTGGTTCCAGCTTCACCGCGATCGCGCGCCCTGCCCGTGCCAGAGTCCGAGCGATTCCGGCCGCGCCTACGAAACCGCCTGCGACGCCTGCCTTTCCTGGGATCAACCCGCGCGCTTCCGCCGCGTTTGCCCGCTCCTGGTCCAAACCCCCGAGGGCCTTCGCTGCTCCGTCGACACGCCGCAGGTCCGCCCTTTCTGGGGACGCGCCTTCGCCATCTACGGCGGCACCGCACTGTCGCTCTACCTCGCCGGCGCCCTCGCCCTCTTCGCCTTTCTCCGCTCCGTCGGCTACCCCATCAACATCGGCCATCTCGTCTGGCCCGGAAAATGGCACCGCGTCATGGAGGTCCGCGGTTGGTTCTTCATGGAGCGCGCAAACCAAGCCTTCGCGCTCGGCCGCACCTCCGAGGGCATGCTCTACCTCTCCAACGCCTACGAGTTCGATCCCAACAATTTCAACATCGCCTTCACGCTCGCCCAAAAACTCCAGTTCGGACAACCGACCCGCGCCGACCAAATCTACCGCCGCCTCCTCGCCACCCATCCCGCCGAACAAGCAACGACCAGCGAAGCATGGTTTCGCGCCCTGCTCGCCCGCGGCGACTTCACCACCATCGTCGACTTCGCCTCGCAACAGGTCCTGAACGACGCTCCGCGAGCAGGAGTCTGGCTGCGCGCGCTGATTTTTTCGTCCCGCCAACTCAACACCGACACGCCTCTTCGCGACCTTCTCACCTCCTCCGACCCCGGCGCTCAACGTTGGCGCGCCGTCCTCGAAACCGAACTCCTCCTCCGCGAAAATCGCCGCGCCGAAGCCCGCACCGCGCTGACCCGGCCGTGGCACGACGCCCCTCCCTACGCACTCTATTATCAGGTCAGCGAGCTCTCCGCCCTCGGCGAGGGCATCGCCGCTTCGGACTTGCTCGCGCAATACGAACCGAAACTCGACGACACCACGCGCGTCCGACTGCTGCTCGACATCTACGCTCGCATCGGCGCGCAACAATCCCGCCAGCGCCTCGTCTCCGTCCTCCTCGCCAATCGCCTTAATCCCAACGTCGTCGCACTCCTCGCCGCCCATCTCATCCGCCACCCCGACCCTTCCCTCCTCGAACAGATTTTCTCCAAATTCTCCCGCGAACAACTCGCGCTCTCCGACGACACCCTCGACTCCTTTCTCGCGCTCTATTGCGCCGCCGGAGTCGCGCGCGACAACGCCAAGATGCACCTGATCGCCTCCTTCCTCGCAAAGCATGGCGACGGCAGCAAATTCACGCTCGGTCTCGCCTCCGCTTTCTTCCGCGGCGACACGCCGCTCACGCGCGTCTCCGCCATTCTTCCCGCGCTGCCCGTTCCGCTCGAGGTCAATTACGCGCTCCTCGAGCGCTTCCCCGGCCCGCGGGTCCAACTCCCCGGCCGCACGCCATGAACGCGCCCGACGGCCATCCCGTCGCTCCTCCCGTCGTGACGCCCAATTCCGCGAACTTCCCGCCCGCGTCCCTCGGCTCGCTCACGTTTCTCGCCCGCTTCAACCTCGCCGCCGCCGCCTTCTGCGTCATCGCCACAATCGCCGTCCTCTTCCCGCACTGGCGCGAAAATCCGGATCTCTCCCACGGCTATCTCACACCGCTCATTTTCGTCCTGCTTCTCCGCGAAGCCCGCAGCGGCACGCTTCGCTGGCTCGCGCCTTCCACACCGCTCAAACTCTCCGCGCTCGCCTTGTTCGTCCTCGGCGTCCTCGCCCTCTTCGCCGGCGGACTCTACGCCGCCGTCGTCAATTGGTCGCACGAGCTCGTCGCCGCCGCGCTCACCGGCGCCACCACGTTTCTGCTCGGCGCCGTTCTCCTGGTCTTCGCAACCACTTCGCTCCGCCTGATTCCTTTCAACTGGCCCGCAATCGCCGCACTCCTCGTCTGGCTTCTCAGCGCCCCTATTCCTCCCGGCACCTACACGCGCCTCACCATCGGACTCCAACTCTGGGTCACCGAAAACGTCCTGCGCTCGCTCCACCTCCTCGGCATCGCCGCCACGCGTCACGGCAACATCATCGATCTCGCCACCACGTCCGTCGGCGTCGAAGACGCCTGCAGCGGCGTGCGCAGCCTGGTCTCGTGCATCTTCGCGGGTTTCGTTTTCTCCGCAATGCTCGTCCGCGCCCCGTGGGCCCGAGCCGTCCTCATCGCCCTCGCCGGACCGCTCGCGATCGCGATGAATTTCCTCCGCTCGCTTCTTCTCACGCTCCTCGCCAACGCCGGGATCGACATCGCCGGCACCTGGCACGACCTCACCGGCTTCGGCGTCCTCGCCGTCACCGCCGCATGCCTCGCCGGCCTCGCGTCCTTCCTCGATCGTCTTTCCGCAAAATCTGCGCCGCCTTCCCCCGCATCCGTTTCTTCCCTTCCCGCGTCATCCGCGCTCTTCGCCCCACAAAAATTCCTCGCCTCGGGCTTCGCCTTCGTGGTCGCACTCGCCGCCTTCTTCTACGTCAACACCCGCCCTTCCGAACGCGTCGACGCCCCCATCCCCAACCTCGCTGCCATTCTGCCCGAATCGCTTCCGGGTTGGCGGGTCGACACCTCTCGCGACCTCTACCAGTTCAGCGACACGCTTCGCACCGAACATCTCGCCCAACGCACTTACGTCCGCCCCGCCGCCGACGGCGTCGACCAAATCACGATCTACCTGGCTTACTGGCGCCCCGGCCAGGCGCCCGTGAGCCTCGTCGCCTCCCACACCCCCGACGCGTGCTGGCCCGGCAGCGGCTGGACCGCCATCCCTTCGACCAACACGCGCGAAACCCTCGCGCTGCCTTCCCGCTCACTCGCCGCCGCCGAATCCCGTTTCTTCAAAAACGGCCAGTTCCCCCAACACGTCTGGTTCTGGCACCTCCACGACGGCCGCCCCATTCGCTACAACGATCCTTATTCGCCCACCGAACTCCTCAACATCGCCCTCCGCTACGGTTTCGTCCAAGACGGCGATCAACTTTTTGTCCGCATCTCCAGCAATCGTCCGTGGTCGACACTCGCCGCCGAACCGCTTCTCACCGAAGTTTTCTCCCGCCTTCAACCGCTCGGCCTCTAACTTCATGCCTCTCCCGATCACCAAACTCGAAGCCCGCATTCTCGCGATCCTCGCCGGGGTGATCATCCTCGGTCTCATCGGCATCGCCGTGCTCTGATCTTCCTCGCGATGTCCACCTCATCGTCATCCCCGGATCGCTTTCCACGTCGACGCTCCACCGCCCCGATCGCCTGGGCGTTCGTCGGTTTGCTCGTCATAATCTGCGGCTGGCTCGTGCAACTCTGCCTCGCCCTTCGCGCCGAAAACACCCTCCTCCGTCAGCAACAAGCGCTCACCGACATCGAGCTTCGCAGCACGCAACAACACCTCGAAGCCGAGCGCATCCTCAACCGGCATTCCGCTCGTCAAAATTCTCCCGCCAACGCGCCCCCACCCACCCCATAGGCCGTCCGCTCGCGGACGCTCCCGACCCGCCGCCTCGTAGCACGGTCAACCTGACCGTGCTCCCCAAATTCACATGATAGGCCCTCGCGGTCTGTCCCTGTGACACCACCCGACGTGCGGGTGCACCGGCCCGCCGTTTTGCTCCACGCTGCTTTCAGACGCACACCTCACCGGCCGCGCCCTTGCGCTTCGCTATAGCACATTAAATAATGTCATGGCCGTTGGCGGAATCGGAAAACCCGATTTGAACCACGAAGGCACCGAGCACACAGAGGAAGGCCACGGGATCTCTCCGTGCCTTTGTGCCTCTGTGGTTCACCTGAAGGGCTATCGTTTTTCTGAAAACGCTCTACCCTTCGCCTGGGCCAGGCTGGGACGAAGAGTTTCACTTCGCTGACGGGATGACATGCTCAGCATACAAAAAAAAAGAGCGCCGGCCCCCGCCGGCGCTCCCACACACATTTCCCTTTCCACTAACCAATTCGTTGTCGGGCCTTCCGCCCTCGTTCTTTCTTCTTCTGCGCCGGCACAATGATCACCGGGCAGGGCGATTTTCGCAGGACGCCATGCGTCGTGCTACCCACCAGCAGATCGTAGAACGCCGTGTGACCATGTGATCCCATCACAATGTAGTCCGCCCCGACTTTCTCCGCCTGCTTCAAGATGTTCGGCACCGGTGCCCCCGCAAACTGCAGGATGCTCGTCTCGATGCCCCGGGTCGTGAGTCGCTCTTGCAGCCGCATCAATTGCTTCGCTGCCGCCTTCTCTCCAACCATCACAATCTCGCTGATGCTTTCAAGGAACGGGCCATACTCGCTCGTGATCACGGGCGGCTGGAGCACATTCAAAAGAACCACTTTCGCTTTCAGCGCCTCTGCCAACTCGGTCGCTTGCCCTATCACGGACTCGGAGACTCCGCTGAAATCGACCGGCGCTAGGATCGTTTTCATGAGCAGAGTATGTCAGAAATTTTCCGATCGCGCTGCGCGTTGATTGGCCAGAACACCGCGAATTTTGGCACGATCATCCACGCCCGAATCGAAAATCGAAAATCCCAAATCGAAAACCGCTCCTCATGTCCGACTTCCTCTCCGCCCGCCGCACCCGCCTCGCCGCCGCCCTCGCTCCCGCACTGGGCGATGCCCTTCTTCTCGTCGCCGCCGGCGATCCCATTCCTCTGCCCGAAAACACCGATCAAACGTATCCATTTTTCTCGCACGCCGAATACTTCTACCTCGCCGGCCACGAATGCCCCGGCGGCCTCGTCGCCTTCGATCCCCGCGACGGCGCCGCGGAAGGCTGGATCTCCTTCGTGCCCGACATCACCGAAGCCGAACGCGTCTGGGAAGGCCGCGAACAACTCCCCGGCCAATCGCTCTCGCGCTTCGATGCCTGGCTCGCCCCGCGCCGCGGCCGCCCCATCGCCCTTCTCGGCGCGCCACTTCCCGCTCTTGCCGGCGACGAAACCCTCTCCGCCTCCGTCCGCGAACAACTGAAACACGCGCGCCGCCCCAAGGATGCGCACGAGCTCTCCCTCCTCCGCCGCTCCGCCGCCGCCACGGCCGCCGGTTACGACTCCCTCCGGGCTCACCTTCGTCCCGGTGTAACCGAACGGGCACTACAAATCGAGCTCGAGGCCGCCTTCTTCCGCGCCGGCGCCACGCACACCGGCTATCGTTCAATCATCGGCATCGGCTCCAACGCCGCCGTGCTCCATTTCTCCCCCACCTCCCGCGCCGCGCGCGACGGCGACTTCGTCCTCATCGACGCGGGCGCCAGCATCGACCGCTATGTCACCGACGTCACCCGCACTTTCGTCGTCGGCCCGCCAGGCGCCTTCCAACGCGATCTCTACCAGATCGTCCTCTCCGCCGAAGAACGCGCCATCGCGCGCTGCGTTCCCGGCGCCGAATGGACCGCCCTTCACCTCGCCACCGCGGTCGACCTCACCGCCGGTCTCGTCGACCTCGGCATCCTTCGCGGCACGCCCGAATCCCTCGTCGAACAGGAAGCGCACACGCTTTTCTTCCCGCACGGGGTCGGTCACATGGTTGGACTCGGTGTGCGCGACGCCAGCGGCGTCGCCCTCGGCCGCACCAAGGATCCGCGCCCCTCCCTCCGGACGCTCCGCATGGATCTCCCCCTCGCGCCCGGCTACGTCGTCACCGTCGAACCCGGCCTCTATTTCATCCCACCCCTCCTCAACGATCCGACCCGCCGCGAGCGTTTCCGCGATGCCGTCAGCTGGCCCCTCGTCGACCAACACCTCCACCTCGGCGGCGTCCGCATCGAAGACAACATCCTCGTCACCGACACCGCCCCCGAAAACCTCACCGCCGCAATTCCCAAAAACCTGTAGCCCTCCCCTACCCTTATCGTGCTCGTGATTCGTAATCGTGCTCGTGATCGAGATCGAGCTAACGCCCCGAGATCCCAACGGCGAACCGATCAAGAGCAAGAGCACGATTCACGAGCACGATCCCACGAACACGACCCAAACATCGTGAGTCCGTCCACATCCCTTTCCGCACCCCGAAACTTTCCCATGGACAACCTGTCCGCTTCCGAATCTCTTCCCGTTTCCTTTTCCCGCCATGGCCCAGACTCCGCCCACCGAAAAGCTCGTCACACCGGTTAGCCTGATCGTCGACGCGATCCTCTGCCTCGGCTTCTTCGCCTACATGTTCTATTTGCTGCGCACGCACGTCCCCTCGAACGACGCGTCGATGATCGCCCTCTGGGCGGGTCTCAGCAGCGCCTGCATGACCGGCGTCTTCTGGCTGGCCGTGCAAATGTTTCGCGTCGTCTTTCGCTTCCAGCGGCAATCCCGCCGCCGCTGAAACCGCCGGACTCTCTTTTGGCGACTCTTCCCGGAGTCGCCTTTTTTGTGTCTGCACCACGCCGCTAAATCATGGGCGAATCCCTGATCTTCTGAGCGGTTGACAGTGCCTAGCGCGCAGCTATGCCCTTGCCCTTTGCGCCCCGCGCAGAGCGTTCGTTTTTAACTCCGATCCATACTCCATCCATGGCCGTTAAAACCAAAGCCAAGAAACTCGTCGCGAAGGTCGTGAAGACCTCCGCGCCCGCGAAGAAATCCGCCGCCAAAGGCCCGAAATACGTCTACACGTGGGGCAATGGCAAAGCCGACGGCGACGGCTCGATGAAAGCGCTCCTCGGCGGCAAGGGCGCCAACCTCGCCGAAATGACCCGCATCGGTCTCCCCGTTCCTCCGGGCTTCACCATCACGACCGAGGTCTGCACTTACTACTACGCCAACAAGCGCACCTACCCGGCCTCGCTCCAGGCTCAGATGGAAGCCGGCGTCGCCAACATGGAGAAGATCATGGGCACGAAGTTCGGCGCCACCTCCGGCATGCCGCTCCTCGTCGCCGTTCGCTCTGGCGCCCGCGACTCGATGCCGGGCATGATGGACACGATCCTTAACCTCGGCCTCAACGACCAGTCCGTCGTCGCCCTCGAGAAAGCCACCAACAATCCGCGCTTCGCCTGGGACTGCTACCGCCGCTTCATTCAGATGTATGGCGACGTCGTTCTTGGCGTGCAAAAGCGCGAGGGCGAAGATCACGAGCCGTTCGAAACCGTGATCCACGCGTTCAAGCACGAGAAGTATCACGCCGACATCGAAGACTCGAAGCTCACCGCCGAAGACCAGCAGGAGCTCGTCAACCGCTTCAAGGCGCTCGTCAAGGAGCGCACCGGCCGCCAATTCCCGAACAATCCGTGGGACCAGCTCCGCGGCGCCGCCGGTGCCGTGTTCGGCTCCTGGATGAACGACCGCGCGATCGTCTATCGCCGCAAGTATAACATTCCCTCCGAGTGGGGCACCGCCGTCAACGTGCAGGCCATGGTGTTCGGCAACACCGGCGAAACGTCCGGCTCCGGCGTTGCGTTCACCCGCAATCCCGCCAACGGCGCCAACGAATTCTACGGCGAATTCCTCATCAACGCCCAGGGCGAAGACGTCGTCGCCGGCGTCCGCACGCCCGAGCCCGTCATCGAGCTCAAGAAGCAGATGCCAAAATCCTACGCGGAACTCCTCCGCGTCCGCTCGATCCTCGAGAAGCACTTCAAGGACGTTCAGGACATCGAGTTCACCATTCAGGAAGGCAAGCTGTTCATGCTCCAGACGCGTAACGGCAAGCGCACCGCCGCCGCCGCGTTGAAGTTCTCCATCGATATGGTGAAGGAGAAGCTCATCGACTGGCAGACCGCCATCCTGCGCAACCCGGCCGACCAGCTCGAACAGCTCCTCGCCCCGATCTTCGATCTCAACGAGGTCAAGAAAGCCAAGGTCATCGCCACCGGCCTCCCCGCCGGCCCCGGCGCCGCCACGGGCAAGATCTACTTCAACGCCGAGCGCGCCGTCATCGCCGCCGAAAAGGGCGAGAAGGTTCTCCTCGTTCGCGTCGAAACCTCGCCGGAAGATCTCCGCGGCATGATCGCCGCCGAGGGCATCCTCACCGCTCGCGGTGGCGTCTCCTCGCACGCCGCGCTCGTCGCCCGTCAAATGGGCAAGGTCTGCGTCTGCGGCGCCGCCGCCGTCCAGATCGATTACGATGCGAAGACCGCCACCATCGAAGGCCAAACCTTCGCCGAAGGCGATTACCTCTCGATCGACGGCACGTCCGGCACCGTTTACGCGGGCCAGATCAAGACCGCTCCGTCGGAAATCATCTCCGGCCTCCTCCACGGCGACAAAGCCGCTCAGGCCACCGAGAAGTTCAAGAGCTTCAACCAGCTCATGAAGTGGTGCTCGCAGGTGACGAAGCTCCAGGTTCGCACCAACGCCGACACCCCCGAGCAAACCGCCAACGCCGTCGCGTTCGGCGCCGTCGGTATCGGCCTCACCCGCACCGAGCACATGTTCTTCGAGGGCGACCGCATCGACGCGATGCGCGAAATGATCCTCGCGGACAACCTCGACGCCCGCAAAGCCGCGCTCGACAAGCTCCTCCCGTTCCAGCGCGCCGACTTCCTCGGCATCTTCAAAGCGCTGAAGGGCTTCCCCGCCACGATCCGCTTCCTCGATCCGCCGCTGCACGAATTCCTTCCCCACACGAAGGAGCAGCAGATGGATCTCTCGCGGAAGCTCGGCATCGCCGTCGAGAAGATCATGCAGCGCGTCCACGAGCTGCATGAGTTCAACCCGATGCTCGGTTTCCGCGGCTGCCGTCTCGGTATCCGTTATCCGGAGATCACCGCCATGCAGGCCCGCGCCGTCTTCGAAGCCGCCGCCGAGGCGCAGAAGGCCGGCATCAAGGCCCGCCCGGAAATCATGATCCCGCTCGTCGGCTTCAAGAAGGAACTCGATCTCCAGGTGGAGCTCGTTCACTCCGTCGCGAAGCAGGTCCAGGCCGAGCGCAAGGTGAAGCTCGCCTACTCCGTCGGCACGATGATCGAAGTTCCGCGCGGTGCCCTCACCGCCGCCGAGATCGCCGAGACCGCCGAGTTCTTCAGCTTCGGCACGAACGACCTCACGCAAACCTGCCTCGGCATGTCGCGTGACGACTCCGGCTCCTTCCTCGGTGCCTACCAGGAAAACGAGATCGTGAAGAAGAACCCGTTCGCCTCGATCGACCAGACCGGCGTCGGCGCGCTGATGGCCCTCGCGGTCGTCGGCGGCCGCAAGACCCGCCCCGACATCAAGCTCGGCATCTGCGGCGAACACGGTGGCGATCCGGATTCGGTGAAATTCTGCCACAAGCTCGGCCTCAGCTACGTGAGCTGCTCGCCCTACCGCGTCCCGGTCGCGCGCCTCGCCGCCGCCCAAGCCGCCGTCAGCGAGCTGCAGTCCGCCGCCAAGAAAAAGAAGTAAGTAGGTTGCGCGCTTGCCGCGCAACACAGCCTCTCAGCCCCGCGCCCAAAAAGCGCGGGGCTTTTTCGTGGTCGATTCCTCCCGGGTGGCGGCACGCGTCCCTGCGTGCCATTGCATATGCCGCGAATCCCCCTCGGCAGGCAAAGACATCTGGCGTTACTGCCACCTCGTGGCGTTCCAACCTTATAACCCCTCCCAGCCCGTTCACGCTACCCACCGCAATCTCCCTCACTGGCAACAGCTCGGCGCCACCTACTTTGTCACCTTCCGCCTTGCCGATTCGCTTCCTGCTTCCGCGCTCGTCCATTTCGCCGAACTCCGCGCGCTCAACCAATCCGCCACCCTTGCTTGGCTCGACCGCTACCTCGACGCAGGCACCGGCGACTGCCTTCTCTCTCAACCCACTCACGCCAATCTCCTCGCCTCCACGCTCCGTCACTTCAACGGCTCTCGTTACCACCTCGGCGCGTTCGCCATTATGCCGAATCACGTGCACGTGATCGTTCAGCCCATCGCATCGCACACTCTGACGCAGATTCTCCATTCCTGGAAATCCTACACCGCCCGCCAGCTTCAACTCACCGTCGGAATCCGCGGCAGCCTTTGGCAGAAAGAAAGCTTCGATCGCATCATCCGTCACGAAGCCGAACTCACCCGCATCACCGACTACATCCGCGAAAATCCCACCACCGCCCGCCTCAAACCCGGCACCTACATTGTCGCGTAGCGGCACGCGTCCCTGCGTGCCGTTGCGCACTACACATATTTCCCTCGGCACGCACAGAGGCGTGCCACTACATCCCTCCCATGAACTTCCGCCGTCTCCTCGCCTTCCTCCTCGCCCTCGCCGTTCCACTCTTCTCCCTCGCCGCCGAAGACACATCGCCCACCGCCGCCCTCCAATCCCTCGTTGCCGAAATCAGAACCAAGCTCCAATCCGGCGCCGAAACCCCCGAAGACCTCGCGCCCGAACTCGCCGCCTTCGACGCCCTCCTCGAGAAACACAAATCCGAGAAAACCGACGCCGTCGCCGAAATCCTCATCATGAAGGCGATGCTATACCTTCAGGTCTTCGAAGACGAAGCCACCGCCCGCACCCTTCTCGCCCAGCTCAAATCCGACTTCCCGGAAACCAAACCCGCCGCTTACGTCGACCAACTCCTCGCCCAACTCGATCAAGCCGCGCGCGTCAAAGCCGCCCAAGCCGCCCTCATCGGCAACCCCGCGCCCGCACTCACCTTCACCTGGGCCACGCGCGATAACCTCAAATCCCTCGCCGATCTCAAAGGCAAAGTCGTCGTCCTCGATTTCTGGGCCACGTGGTGCGGTCCGTGCATCGCCTCCTTTCCGCAGATGCGCGCACTCACCGAGCACTACAAAAACTCCCCCGTCGAAATCGTGGGCGTCACCAGCCTCCAAGGCCGCGTCCACAATCTCGAAGCCCAACCGATCGACACCCGGGGCGACGCCGCTCGCGAGCACGCGCTCATGAACGACTTCATCAAAGCCAAGAACGTCACCTGGACCGTCGCCTTCAGCGAACAGGAAGTCTTCAACCCCGACTACGGCGTCACCGGCATCCCGCACATGGCGATCCTCGCGCCCGACGGCACCGTCCGCCACACCGGCCTCCACCCCGCCATGCCCGACGACGAAAAGCACGCGCTCATCGACGCGCTCCTGAAAGAGTTCAATCTCCCGACTCCGCCGGCGTCCTGATCGGGCGCTCCTTTGCTTCCTGTCCCTTCAGGGCGGTCGTCTCGTTCCAGTAGATGACCACGTTCTTCGTCGCGCGTCCCGCCGCGACGATGTCGAGCCGCCCGTCCCCATTCAGATCGGCCACCTTCAAATCCTCGCACGCCATCTGACCATCATCCACCACCGCAGCCACCCGCCACGCCGCCTCCGCCGCATCCCACACCCACACTTTAATCCCCACGTTCCCACTGCGACCGCCGCGCCCATCCCCTCGCCATCCCACGACAATCTGATCGCTCCCGACACCCAGTAAATCTCCCACCGCGAGCGCGTGCCCTTGCACCATGTTTTCATCCAACACCACTCGCGAGCCGCTCCAATCTCCCCACGCCAACGACTCCAACTCCGAGCCCGATTCTCCAGCCTGATACACCGCGAGTTGATTCCCATGCATCGGCTCGATCGTCGCCACGAATCGCCGCCCATCCCCCAACCAACCGCTTCGCACTTCGCCCGCAACCGTCGTCGTAATCGTCCGCGGCGCCTCAGTCGTCTTCCGCAGATCAACTAAACGCACGCCTTCCTTCGTCGCTGCGAGGATCGTCTCACTTCCGCCCTCTCCCGCCGGCAGCACATCCAGATTGTGCGTCGCATGCAAAGCCGGCTCCGTCGGCCACAACCGCACCGGTTCGCTCTCCGCCCGCCACGGCCACTCGTAACCAAGAAACTCCACCCCCGTGCCCGCGCTGTTCTTATTCCCGCGCCCATGCAACGGCAACACCGCGAGCGAAAATTCCTTCTCCGCCGTCCGCACCCACGCCATTCGATGCGTCGTCGGCTCATGTGGCAGCCGCCGCGCCGTCCACTTCTCCTTTCGGTCCGCCGGCGCCTCCAACAAAAACACCGCGCCGCTGTTCACCGTATCGCCGGGATTCCACTCCGCGCCCACCGCCACTTCCGCCTTTCCATCACCGTCCAAATCCCGCGCCGCGATGCACACATGATCCTGCCTCGTTAGCGCGTCCGTCATCACGAACTTCTCCCACGCCGGCGCGCGATACCACACGATCTGCTTCGCATCCGCCAGCAGCACGTCGTCGGTCCCGTCGCCATCGACATCCGCGACGGCCAACCCGTAACCGATCTCGATCGCTGCATCGATCGTTTGCGGCCGCATCTTCAATACCGGCAAATCCCCCGCGAACGCCGCACCGCCCAACATCACGAATCCGGCCCCCACTCTCAAAGCGCGCATCGAGAACATGCCTCGATCCAACCACCGCCCGCCCGAAAGTCTCCCGCAAAATCCCATCCATCCTGCCGCTCAACTCACGGGCATGCGCGCCAGCCCGGAATACAGGGATTTCCCCGATTCTCCCGCGCACCGAACTGTCCGGCCGCACCACGCATGGTGACACACCTCCTCCCTGGGCCACTTGAGCCACCTACCCCGCACGCGCGCATCGGCGCGTGCTCCCTTCCCCAACCCCACCCCTTCCATGATCGCCCGATCCCACGCGCTCGCCCGGATCTTGTTCGTATCCGTTCTTACACTACTCGCGGCCTCCGCCCACGCCGCCACCCACCTGATGGAAAACCTCGGCCGCGGCGTCGTCGCCGTTCGCGCCACCGACACCGACGTCTTCATCAGCTGGCGCGTCCTCGGCACCGATCCCGCCGACATCGCCTTCAACCTCTACCGTTCCACGAACTCCGCCGCACCCACCCTCCTCAACGCCACGCCGCTCACCGGCGCCACGCACTTCACCGACACCACCGCCGACTTCACGCAACCCAACGCCTACTCCGTCGCTCCCGTCATCGCCGGCGTCGAGCAACCCGCCAGCCCCGCCTTCACGCTGCCGGCCAACTCCCCCATTCAACCTTATCTCCGCGTTCCGCTCCAACGCCCCGCCGCCGGCCCCGACTACGACTACAGCCCTGGCGATAGCTCCGTCGGCGATCTCGACGGCGACGGCGAATACGAGCTCGTCGTCAAATGGGACCCGTCCAACCAACAGGACAACTCTTTCGACGGCTTCACCGGCAACGTCTACCTCGACGCCTACAAACTCGACGGCACGCAACTCTGGCGCATCGACCTCGGCCGCAACATTCGCGCAGGCGCCCACTACACGCAGTTCATCGTTTACGATCTCGACGGCGACGGCCGCGCCGAAATCGCCTGCAAAACCGCCGACGGCACCGTCAGCGGCACCGGCGAAATCATCGGCGACCCCAACGCCGATCACCGCAGCGCCAACGGCAAAGTCCTCGCCGGCCCCGAATTCCTCACGCTCTTCAACGGCCTCACCGGCTCCATTCTCGCCACCACCAACTACATTCCCGCCCGCGGCAACATCGCCGACTGGGGCGATACCACCGGCAATCGCGTCGATCGCTTCCTCGCCGGGGTCGCCTATCTCGACGGCCGCCGTCCGTCCCTGCTCATGGCCCGCGGCTATTACACGCGCGCCGTCGTCGTCGCCTGGGACTGGCGCAACGGCCAGCTCACCCAACGCTGGACTTTCGACACCGGCGTCTCCGGCGGCCCTTACGCCAACTACCAAGGCCAGGGAAATCACAACCTCAGCATCGCCGACGTCGACGCCGACGGTCGCGACGAAATCATCTACGGCGCCGCCGCCATCGATGACGACGGCCGCGGTCTCTACAGCACCGGCTGGGGCCACGGCGACGCACTTCACGTGTCCGACATGGACCCCGATCGCCCCGGTCTCGAAGTCTGGCAACCGCACGAAAGCTCCGGCAGCTACGGCCCCAACGGCGGCGAATTCCGTGACGCCCGCACCGGCGCCCTGATCTTCGGCGTCCAAAACACCAGCACCACCTCCCTCGACGTCGGACGCGGCCTCGCCGCCGATGTCGACCCGCGCTACCGCGGCTACGAAATGTGGGCCTCCGCCGGCACCGGCGGCATGTATTCCGCGCAACTCTCCACCCCCAACGCCGCCCTCGGCGCTCGCGGCGTCCAGATCGCCCCGAACAAACCATCGATCAATCACGCGATCTGGTGGGACGGCGATCTCCTCCGCGAACTCCTCGACGGCACCAGCATCACCAAATGGCAATGGAGCGCTAATCCTGGCGATCCTGGCACGCTCGAAACCCTTCTCTCTCCACCCGAAGTCGCCTCCAACAACGGCACCAAGGCCAACCCTGCCCTCCAGGCCGACATTCTCGGCGACTGGCGCGAAGAAGTCATCTGGCGCGAATCCACCAATGACGCCGTCCGCATCTACACTACGACGCTTTCCACTCCGCATCGCCTCTCGACCCTCATGCACGACCGCCAATACCGCGTCGCGATCGCGTGGCAGAATGTTGGATACAACCAGCCGCCGCATCCGAGCTTCTTCCTCGGCGACGGCATGAGCGCGCAACCGACTCCCGACATCGTCACCTCGCTCGCCGATCTCCCGCCCCTCCCGCCCGCGATGATCGCCAGCAACCGCGACGATCCGACCACCACAACCACCGGCGCCACCAGCGTGACTTTCCGCGTCACGTTCAACGATCCCGTCACCGGCGTCGACGCCTCCGATTTCCTCGTCACCACCACCGGCTCCGTCGTCGGCACCGTCACGTCCGTCACGTCGCTCAGCGCCGTCGCCTACAACATCACCGTCGGCTCCATCAGCGGCAGCGGCACGATCCGCCTCGACCTGAAACCCACCGACACCGGTATCGCCTCAACCAGCGGCACGCCCCTCGCCAGCGGCTTCACCGGCGGCCAAACCTACAACCGCGCCACACTCGCGTGGACCAATCCCACCTCCGGCGGACTCTGGAGCGACACCTCCAACTGGGACGGCGGTGTCATCGCCGACGGCCTCGGCGCGATCCCCACCTTCGGTAACTTCGACGTCCCCGCTGACAACATCGTCGTCCTCGACACACCGCGCACCGTCTCCGGTCTCAATTTTTCGGATACGAACACCGCCTCGCCCGCCAGTTGGACGATCGATGACGACGCCAACCCCTCCAACACGCTCACGCTCGACGCCGTTAGCGGCGCCCCCGTCATCACCGTCACCGCCTTGGGCAGTGGTTCCACCGCCAACATCGCTGCCACCCTCGCCGGCACCGAAGGCCTCGCGAAGGCCGGCGCCGGCACGCTCGTGCTGAGCAAACCCGCCACCCTCGTCGGACCCGTCAACGTCACCGCCGGCACGCTCCGCCTCGCCCCCGACAGCTCGCTCGCGGCGTCGACCGTCAACATTTCCGCCGGCGGCGGCACGCTCGACATCAACGGCGGCACGTTCAGCGCGACCGGCACCACCACAGTCAACGGCAACGGCGGCAGCCTCATCGTCAACGCCGGCTCCGCCACCTTCGCCGCCGTCAACGGCAACAACAGCACCAACAATCTCATTCGCATCAACGGCGGCACATTCAACGCCACCACCATCAATCTCCCGCGCAGCAGCGACGGCACGCCTTCCTTCAACTTCGGCTTCGTCGTCACCGGCGGCACCGCGAATGTCTCCGGCACCGTCGGCATCGGCACCAACAACTCCTGGGGTTCCATGTCCGTCGAAGGCGGAACGCTCAATGTCGGCGGCATCATCACCGTCGGCAACCAAGCGTCCGGCGGACGCGGCGGACAACTTCGCGTCATCGGCGGCACGTTCAACGCCACCGCCGAAGGCGGACTCGTCCTCGGCGCCCGCACCAACAATGTCTCCCGCGCCCACTTCACCGGCGGCACGAGCACGATTGAAAAGATCACGCTCGGCCTGAACGCCACCGTCGCCGCCGGCACCGCCACGCTCACGGTCGACGGCGGCACACTCTACGTCGGCAGCGGCGGCATCGTCACCGCCGGCTCCGGCACGTTCACCCCTTCCGTCGTTCTCGCTTCCGGCACCCTCGCCGCGAAAGACGATTGGTCCACGGCCGTCCCGATCTCGCTCCCCGCCGACAACAGCATCGTCGTCCACACCGCCGACGCCGCCGGCGAACCTCATGACATCACGATCGACAGCATCATTTCCGGCAACGGCAGCCTCACCAAAACCGGCGCCGGCACACTCACGCTCTCCGGCGAAAACACCTTCACCGGCCCCGTCATCCTCAACGCCGGTTCGCTCCGCGTTCCCGGCACACTCGCCGGCCCCGTCGTCATCAACGACACCGCCGCCCTCGACCTCGCCACCTCCACACTCGAACTCGGCGCCAACGGCCTCACCTGGTCCGGCGGCGGCACCGTCGCCGTCGAACTCGGCGCAACCCACACCTCTGGCCAGCTCGCCCTCACCGGCCCGCTCACGAAATCCGGCACAGGCGTATTCGCATTCTCGCTACAACCCGGCGACGGCTTCGCCGCCGGCAACACCTACACGCTCGCAACCTTCGCCTCGACAAACTTCACCGTCGACGATTTCACCGCGACCGGCCTCCCGCCCGGCTACGCCGCCGCGTTCTCCCTCACCGACACCTCCGTCGAAGTCACTATCGTCGGCACGCCTTTCATCACGAGCGCCAACACCGCCGCCGGCACCTTCGGCGAACCGTTCAGCTACACGATCACCGCGGGCAACGCCCCCACGAGCTTCCACGCCGCCGGCCTGCCCGATGGACTAACCTTCGACTCCACCACCGGCATCATCTCCGGCACACCCGAAACCACCGGCTCCTTCGCGGTCACGATCAGCGCCTCAAACCTCGCCGGCACCGGCGCCGCCCCGCTGACGCTCACCATCGCCAAAGCTCCCGTCACCATCGTTCTCGGCGACCTGCAACAGCCCTACAACCGCAGCCCCGTTGCCGTGACCACAACCACAACTCCCGCCGACCTCGACGTCACCGTCACCTACAACGGCTCGCCCACCGCCCCCACGCTCCCCGGCACTTACGAGGTCGTCGCCACGATCGATGACGACCACTATACCGGCAGCGCCACCGACACACTCACGATCACCATCACTGCGCTCGTCCGCCACGCACCGACACTCAACGCCGACATCGACGGCTCCGTCCAAATTCTCCTCGCCGAAAACATCGCGCTCAACTCCAGCGCCAGCATCTCCGGCGATCTCCTCGTTCCCGGCACGCCGCGCGTGCAACTCAACGGCAGTCCTCTCTACGGCGGCACGCAAGACGCCACCGGGTCCGCGTCTCCCACCACCCACACGATCACCCTCAACAGCCGCGCCGTCCTCCGCCACGTCGTGCGCCGCGTCGACGCGATCCCGATGCCCGTTGTATCCACGCCGCAAGCACCCACCGGCACGCGCAACGTCTCTCTCAACCGCCCGACCGACTCACCCGGCAACTTCGCCACGCTGCGCAATCTCACGCTCAACTCCACCGCCGGCGCTCGCGCCATCCCGCCCGGCGCCTACGGAAATTTCACCGCCAACGGCAGCAGCTCCTTCGTCCTCGGCGCCCCCGGCGCAACCGAACCCGCCGTCTATCACCTGCAATCGCTCACGCTCAACAGCGGCACTTCGATGCAGATCGTCGGCCCCGTCATTCTCCGCATCGCCAACAGCGTCACCGTCAACGGCGGGACGATCGGCACGGTCGCTCACCCCCACTGGCTCGATCTCCAAATCGCAAACGGAAATCTCACGCTCAACTCCGGCGCCACCGTTCACGGTGACGTCACCGCGCCCAACGGCACCGTAAACCTCAACAGCAACACCACCCTCCACGGCCGCGTCGCCGCCGACCGCCTCGCCCTCAACGGCAACGCCGCCCTCATCGACCCCGACTTGTGATCTCTCGCTGACGCAACCCTCCAGAGCGGCTCCCCCCACGGAGCCGCCCTTTTTTTTTCGAGCGCCCACCCCACCGGACCTCCTCCGCTCACTTCACCATCTCCGCCCGCGCTCGCGAAAGTGTCACATAATGTATGACACTTTCACGAACCACCGCGCTCCTCTTATTCAGCGTCGAGAACTCCGTCCTCCAACCCAGACACCTCTCGCACCACAACTCCGCTCACTCCGCGCCGCGTCCACTCCTTCGCTCGGTCCGTCACGACACCGGTGATCCGCACATTCGCCATTCTCCCTCCGTTCACGTCGTCCAACGTCACCGCAGGCCGCGCATCCTCGTTCAACAACCGCCACTCCACGTCGCGCACCTGCAGGTTCTTCACGTGTCGCGCGAACATCCCCCACGAGGGCATCACGCCAAACACGTCCGGATCCGGATACGCCTTCTCCATCTCCGGCACTTCCCGTGCCGCCTGCTCCGCCGTTCCTCCTCCGAGAGAATGAAACTGCAGATTCGACAGCACCACGTCCTCGATCGGATGCCCGGGCAAACCCGCAATCAACACGCCGTGGTCCGGCGACACATTCGACGCCACGATGTTCTCGATCAAAATCCGCCGCGCCGTCCCCGGCTCCGTCGCACCGGGCCGCCGCAACCGCGCTCCCAGCCGGATGAAGATCGGCGCATTCTGCACGTCGCGCATCGTGATGTTCGAAATCGCAATGTCCTCCATCACGCCGCCATCCACCTGCTCGAGCGCAATCCCTCGCGAATAATCGAACACGCAATTGCTGATCGTGATGTTCCGAAACCCGCCGCCTGCCTCCGTCCCCAGCTTGATCCGCCCCATCACCCCGCCGAACCGCTGCGTCTTGCGCGTTCGCGTGCCATCCAGCAGCGAACCTTCATCGTAACCGCTCACGAAACAATTCGTGATCGTCACGTTCTCGCACACCCGCGCGTATCCAAGCGCGTGTGACGACTTCAAACAGATCCCGTCGTCCCACGGCGAGTTCACGCTCGTGTTCGAGATCCGCACATTGCTGCACGCATCGATGTCGATGCCGTCGCGGTTCGTGTCGATCAACAGGTTGTCGATCGTGAGATTGTCCACCGCCGTCGCAAGAATCGCGAAATGCCCGCCGTGCAAAATCGTGAGATCGCGCAACGTCACATTCCGACACTCGCTCAACGCGATCGCCTTGTTGCCCACGCCCGCCGGGAGCGCGTCCCGGGCGTTTGGATACCCAAACGGCCCCGGCACCAGATCCGGCCGCGGCTCCGGCTCGAACGGCCCTTCCGCCTTCAACACATCCGGCCACTCCTCGCCGTCCCGCACCGGCAGGAGCTCGCCCACGCCCAACGCCACCCGCCGCCCATTCCCGCGCGAAAGTCCCCGCCCGTAGATCCGCCCCGGCCCCACGATCGCGACGTTCTCCAGCTTCTCGCCCCAGATCAGGCTGTTGCGAAAATGCGAGTGTCCAAAATCCTGATACTCGTTCCATTCGTTCGGCTCCGGCGCATCATACCCGCCCGGCTCCCCCGCCGGCGGCGGCTCTGCCGCGATCACCGTCGCACCGGGCCCGAGCTTCAGCGTCACGTTGCTCTTCAATCGAATCGAATAGCTCAAGTAGTCGCCCGCCGGAAACACCACGATCCCGCCCCCTTCTTTCGTCGCCACATCGATCGTCCGGTTGATCGCTTCCGTATCCAAGGTCCGCCCGTCCCCGCGCGCCCCAAAGTCGCGCACCGAAAATTCACGCGCCACCAACCCGCTCGCACCGACCACCAGTCCCCAGACAACCACGCTAATCCAACGAAATAATTTCATAGAGTTCACCCTTAACGACGCACCACCCCGCGGAAAGGGTTGTTTGTAGTGCGCCACTTCCACCCTTTTTTCGCGATTCAAGCCCTCGGCTGACCCTCACCCTCAAAAACTGGCCTTCAGGAACGCCGGCCGCGTCCGAATCTTAGCTCCGCCCCCTTTCTTCATGACGGCCGCCACCTCGCCCATCACCGACCAACTCATCCAGGATTGTGTCATCCGCTCCGTCCAAAGCGTGTTTCGCACCATGGCCGGCCACGACGCCGCCTTCGTGGAAGCCGCGCCGCCAAGCTCCGTCACCCTTCCGCTCCCTTCCAGCCAGATCGTCGCCAGCGTCGGCTTCGTCGGCGCCGCCAACGGCCTCATCTACCTTTGCCTCTCCGAGGAATTCGGAAAAATCGCCAGCTCGCGCATTCTCGGCATGACGCCCGATGAGGTCGCCATGCACGGCGACGAGGTCATCCAGGACGCCATCGGCGAAATCACTAACATGACCGTCGGCGGTTTCAAAAACACGCTCTGCGACCTGGGCTACCCCTGCAAACTCACGCTCCCCGCCATCGTTCGCGGCCATAAACTTTCCATCGCCGCCATCAAATCCGCCACGCGCCACATCTTCCACTTCGATTGCGAAGGCCACCGCGTCACCACCGATCTCCAGATCAAACTCGATTGATCGAGCCCACGCGCACGCGAATCGCCAAAGCCGGGGCGGGTTTTTCAACCCGCCCTTTTTCATGTCCACGCCCGACGCGCGTTCGCCGCCTTCACGCATTTTTTTGCGCAGAACTCCGCAGCATTTGCGCAGCCTATTAGTTTGCGCACTCGTTCGCACGACCTTTGCTTTCGACTCCGAACGTATTCCGTTTCATCCCCATGTCGTCGCCGATCCCTGCCGCCACCACCGATCCACGCTCTGTCGCCTATCTGAATCTCAAGTTGCGCGAGATTTCCCAGCCCGGAATCGCGCAAGGAGACGACGCCTTCGGCGACCTCGTCGGTAGCTTCGTCGCCCTGAGCCGCGAAAAAGATCGCGCGCTCTCCCGCCACCTTTGCC
The DNA here is from genome assembly GCA_023426435.1 of Verrucomicrobiota bacterium. Classification (GTDB taxonomy): domain Bacteria; phylum Verrucomicrobiota; class Verrucomicrobiia; order Opitutales; family Opitutaceae; genus Opitutus. Next base: position 27,642 of record JAFAAS010000092.1, read on the forward strand.
CCGTCGATCAGCGTATCCAGAATTTCCTCTTCGACTACCTCGAGCAGCACGTAGAAACCCCGCGCATCCCTCCGCTCACGCTCGTCCTGGATCGCCCCGGTCTCGCTCGCGTTCTGTCTCTGCCGCCGTCGCGCGACGAACACCAGAGCCCCATTCTCACTTCTCGCCGCGTTCGCCAGGGCGTCCTCCACAACCCCAAGGCCGACCGCCGCACCACCCAGGGCATCTTCCACGTCACCGAGGGCGGACTTCCCATTCCCGACGACAAAAAAGCCGTCCCGCCCACCGTATTCGGTCGGCTGCTACGGGTCGCCCTTCAGCCGCCGCCCGACCTCGCGCGTCTGCCTTTCACCGCCGCCGAGCCGAAACAGGCCGAATGCTTCGTCTCGCTCTATCTGCGGCCCACCGTCGTGCCCGCCGTGCCCGGCTTCACACCCGCGCGCTCAATGGAGACGCGTTTCTTCGTCCCCGGCAGCCTCGTCGCCAATCTCGACTTCGTCGAAAGCATCTTCGGCAACGCCGGCGATCCTCACCTGCCCGAAAACGACGCCGCTCTCGATCCCGAACACTGGACCGGCCACACGGGCTGCGTCATCCTCGCGCCTCACCTCAACGGCCTGAAGAAAATCGATCTCGGCCTGCCCGCTTGGGACGCCGCCACCGAACGCCAGCGCCGCGATGGGATGTGCTGGAAAACACCCGACGAGCTCTACAACGACGGCAGCCCGTTCAAGATCACCGCTCGCAACGCCTCCGGCGTCGTCGTCACGCTCATCTCCGACAACTATTTCGGCTACTGCAAAAAGGAGGTGAAGACCCAGATCAGCTTCGCCGCGAACCTCCTCGGCGGCGCCGAAGAGGAACACGCCGGCGGCGCCCTCGTGTTCCCCAGCTACGATCTCGGCGAAGACTTCCAGCTCAGCACCTACGTTCCGATCGTCGACCACGACTTCGACCAGGCCATGAAGCTCCTCGGCGACCAGGTGGAACTCCAGCCCGGCGGCTGGGCCAAGGACCGCACGCGGCCCGACATCCACTACGTCCCGCAGGACGCGCGTTTCGACCTGCGCACGCAGCGCATCACGTGGAAAGACGCCGACGGCGCCGAGCAAACCCTGAAACTGCTTCCGCGCATCACCTACGTGCTGCCATCCGGCTACAAGGTCGAGATGAACAAACCCGACGAGGGTCGCCGCTGGCGGCTCCGCGGCACCACCGCCGAGGGCATCCTTTGCCACAAGCCATGCACCGTCTCCGGCGGCGGGAAATCCGAGATCTCCAAATCCATCGCCGACGCCACCTTCACCGGCCCCGTTTTCGTCGCCGACCTGCAGAAGGATCTCGATCAGGTCGACGAGATCCTGCGGCACGACTACACCAAGCGCTACAAGGACCCGTCGCAGAACCGTCCCAACGCCCGCCACATCCTCGACCCGCGCCGCTCGCTCGGCTCCGTCGTCAAACTTCTCTCCGTCAGTCGCGACTACACCGACGAATACAACGCCTGGCTCGAAACCATTCCCGGCAACATCCGCGATTTGGTCCTTATTCTGAAGCGCGCCTACAAAGCCAAGTGGGGCGACGACTGGCGCAAATTCTACGGCGTCGACACCATCAACGGCCGCCCAGGCAACGAGCTCAAATACAAGCGCGACCGGCTGCTCACGCACTACCTCCGCGTCGGCTACACGAAGGACGGCGGCTGGCGCACGTTCACCCTGCGCAAAGATTTCTTCCCCGCCGAAAAAATTCAGGCCGAGGACGACATCACCGCGTCCGCCGTCGCCCCCCGCGGCGCGGTCGAGGGCGCGCCCACTCCCGAAACAAATGGAGGCGCCGCGCCTTCCCCGCGCGACGAGGCCCGGTCGTATAAATTCGTCCACAACTGCGAAACGCGCCTCTTCCAGCGCCCGGACGACGCGATCGTTCGCGGCTACGACAAACGCACCGAGCGCGACTTCGGCCAGCCGGGCAACTTCTTCTCCAACTACGAGCCGCTCGATCGCACCGCCGCCCTCGCCGTCGTCCAAGACACCCTCGGCTTCGACGCCTTCACCGACCCGATTCGCAAGATCTTCCACGACTATCTCGAGAATCCCGGCCCCAAATTCCTGGTCTCCCCCGCGCATCCGCGCATCGTCGACGGCAAGCCGTCCAAGAATCCTCGATACCTCCAGTATCGCCCGGACCTCGAAGACCCGCGCGCCACCTACCTCGCGCAAACCGGCGCGCGCCTCTTCCGTCGCCTTCCCGCGAATTCGCCCGTCGTCTTCCCGGTCGGCGCCGTCCTCATGGGCCGCCGCCTCAACCCGCCGGAGCCCGGCGTGCGCGCCTTGTGCGTCTTCGGCCCGGTTCACTACCAGGAGCTGCCCGAGGCGTTCATGGACCTCATCGCGAGCCTCACCGGCAAATCGCCGTCGACCACCGGCGCCGGCTCCGAAGGCGCGCTCACGAAGGGTCCGTTCAATGCCCTTCCGCCCATCTACGATCTCAACGTCGCGCTCGTCTCCTACATCCTCACCGGCCTGCCGATCTTCTCGTCCGCCGCCGGCTGGATCGGGCCCAAGCTCCGCGTCGATCACGATGTCTCGCTCCTCGTCCCCGAGATCTGGGCCCGCATGACGCCCGAGGAACGCGATCCGCAGTTCATGATCGACCACGGCTACCTCGAACGCTGCGCCGATTTCGATCACCAGGGCCAGCGCGTCCTCGCCAGCCGCCTCGGCTGGCGCATCACCGAGCGCTTCGTCCAGGCTTTCTGCGGTCGCGTGTTCAGCAATCCGACCACCGTATTCGAATCGGAACTACTCCGCCCGGAACAGCAGAACATGGACGTCTTCGTGGACGGCGTCGCCAACATCGTCGAGGCGATGCGCACCGCCGCCACGCACTACTTCAACGACGGCTCGATCGAACACGCCTGCCCTCCGCTCCGCGCGCTGCTTCACATCATGCGCGATGGCACCTGGGAAGGCCGCGGTCCCGACGATCCCGCCTTCCGCTCGCTGTTCGAGCGCGAAACCGTGCTGAAGAGCGACTGGTATCGCGCCCGTCTCGAAGCCAAGCGCCAGATCGATGCCTGGCTCTGGGAACGTCACGCGCGCTACCTCGAGAAATTCCTGCAGCGCGCCAACTACGCCGAGGTCGCCAACGACCTCGACATCCGCGCCAAACTCGACCGCGTTTCCAAGGCCGCCCGCGCCGCCCGCCAGCCCGATTACATCGAGCAACTGGTCGGCACCCTCGGCGCCGAACCCGCCATCGCCGCTGAGCTCAAACGCCACCCGCTGCATTGAGCGCGTAACATCAACCCGGTAGCACGGGCAACCTGCCCGTGCTTTCCGCGTTTCGTCGATCGAGGCGATCGGTCGTTCCTATTCCGCCGGCACCAGCGCGTCCGGCACCGGAACGCGAAAGACGCGATACGGTTCGTTCACCTTCATCTCGCCGCGATTGAACTTCGGCGTGAGGTGTATCTGTGACGTGGTTACAAGCAGGTCGCCCTCCGGCGTAAATGCGAGGCTGTCCGGCCAGCGCAGCTGCGCATCCTGCGCGATCGTCTCCGACTGACGCGTCACCACGTCATACGCCACCACCGCATCCTCTTCGATCGCCGTCACGTAAATCTTGCCGTCACGATAAGCCAGACCGTCCGACACCGGCAGCCGCCCCACCCGCTCGATCCGCTGCGCGATTTCCGCCTCCGAGATTCCCTCCGTTTCCAACACCTGCAGCGGAATCCGATAGAGCGTGTGCCCCGTCAACGCCTTGTAGTAGAGCCACCGCCCCACCGGATCGATCGCGATGCCATCCGACGCAATCGCCAGCGGCTGCTGCTTCTCCGGGTCCATCAACACATTTCCCTGCACCTTCAACGCCAGATTCGGCTCCGGTTGCACCGAGGGATCGTTGTCCAGCACGCGTCGCGCCGCCCCCGTCCGCAAGTCCACCACCACCAGCGCGCCCAGGTTCGAATCCGTCAGAAACGCATACTGATTCTTCGTATCGACGCGCACGTCGTTCAAATAACTCCGCTCCGGTGCCACCTCGGGCGCGAATCGAATCACCTGCGCCACTTCGTTCGTCCCGAGATTCACCCTCACCAATTTCGCACCGCCTTCCACCACGCCCGTCTGCTTCGGCGAACCCGCGTCGACGATCCACAACGTGTCCTCATCGTCCACGTGCACGCTTTGCACGCACACAAAGCGATGCTCCACCGGCCCGCTCTTCGCATTCCACGCCTCATCGGGAATCGGTTTCAACCTCCCCGTCTCCTCCACTTCCGCCACTGAAAGCGTGTGTCCATCCGACCAATACGGAAAGTTCACGAACGTTCGACCGCTGCTCGACACCGCGACGCCCGTCACCTGCTGATGCGGAAACTCCGCTTCCACTTCGAGCTCCGGCGGCTCGGCCGTGACGACGACTGCATCGGGGCTGGTCGACACCGACGCGCACCCGCCCCACATCGCCGCAATCCCCGTCAACACGCATCCCAGTCTGAGTTTCGCCTTCATCGCGCAACCTAACTGCCCATCCTACCTCCCGCCATCGGCTCATTCCCCTCGATTCCGATGGGAAGCTCACCCGCATCCAGCGCTGTCGCCGCCCCACGCGGAACCTTGACACACTCCGCCCTCGCCAGCGTCGACGCCCCACCACTCACTTCCGCGTCCCGCATGGCGCGCCTCCTCGCCCAACTCACCAACGCTTTCCCCGTTTGGGTCGTCTTTCTCTCCGGCATCGCGCTGTTCGAACCGGACTGGTTCACCTGGTTTTCCGGACCGTGGATCGTTTGGGGCCTCGCCGTGATCATGCTCGGCATGGGGCTCACGCTCACGATCGACGATTTTCGCGCCGTCTTCCGCATGCCGCGCGCCGTCGCCCTCGCGTTCATCGCGCAATTCACGATCATGCCCCTCCTCGGCTGGTCGCTGGGCAAACTCTTCGCCCTCGAATCCGCCTTCGCCGTCGGCTTGATCCTCGTCGCTTGCTGCCCCGGCGGCACCGCTTCCAACGTCGTCACTTACCTCGCGCGCGCGAATGTCTGCCTTTCGGTCGTCATGACGATGTGCTCCACCTTCGGCGCCGTCGCGCTCACGCCGCTGCTCACCTCCTGGCTCGCCGGCACACTTGTGCCCGTCGACGGCTGGGGTCTGTTTCGCAGCACCGTCCAGGTGGTCGTGCTGCCGGTCCTGATCGGCCTCTGGCTCAACCGCATCGCTCCCACCGCCGTCCGTCGCACGCAACTCATCCTTCCACTCATCTCGGTCATCACCATCGCGCTCATCTGCGCCAGCATCATCGGCGGCAGCGCCCCCGCCATCAAAGCCGCCGCCCCACGCCTGCTCGGCGCCGTCGCCGGTCTGCACATCGGCGGTTTCGCCCTCGGTTATCTCGCTGCACGCCTCCTGCGGTGGGACCTCGCCATCGCCCGCACCGTCTCGATCGAGGTCGGCATGCAAAATTCCGGCCTCGGCGTCGTCCTCGCTCGCAGCCATTTCGCCGATCCGCTCACCGCCGTTCCGTGCGCGATTTCCAGCGTCTTCCACTCCGTCATCGGCAGCGCGCTCGCCGGCTACTGGCGACTCCGAAGCCAGCACACGTCGAACTCCACTCGACTACCGTAGCGTCTCCGCGGGCGTCTTCCCGCGAACACGACACCGCTCGCTACGTCCTGAAACACTCCGTCGCGGCACGCTGCAGTTCGTCGACCGTGAAGGGCTTCCTCAACAGCATCACATCCGAGTGGCCTTCGAGCTTCCGCGCCATGTCGCCTTGATCGTGGCCGCTCATCAAAATCACCGGCAAACCCGGCTGAATTTTCCGCAAGTTCACCAGCGTCGTCAGTCCGTCCATCTGCGGCATCGTCATATCCAACAACACACCGGCGAAACCGATCGGTCCTCGCTCCATCAACGCCACCGCCTCCGTGCCGTCGGCCGCGACCTCCGTCTCGAATCCTTGCCGCCTCATCGCCGCCGCCGCCACGAGCCGCACCGGTTCCTCGTCGTCCACCACCAACACGCGGCCCTTTCCTTTCGGCGCCGCCGGAACCGGTGCTTCCACCAGAATCGCGCTGGGCGGCGCCGCCACCGGCAAATACACGCGAAAGGTCGTCCCGCGCGCCGGCTCCGTATCGACGTGCATCGCTCCGCCGTGCCCCCGCACAATTCCCAAAACCGCGCACAGCCCCAAGCCGCGACCCGTGAATTTCGTCGTGAAAAACGGCTCGAAGATCCGGTTCAACGTCTCCGGCGTCATCCCCGCTCCCGTGTCGCTCACCTCCACCGTCACATAATCGCCCGCCTTCGCTTCACCGCGGAACGCCGTCGTCGCCAACGCCGCCTCGCTCAAGGTCGCGACTCCGGTCGACAAACGGATTCTCCGCGGCGCCGCGCCCAACGCTTCCGCCGCATTCAACACCAGGTTCATGAACACCTGACGCAGCCGCGCCGCATCCCCCGCAATCGCCGGCAACGTCGGCGACAGATCAACCGTGAATTCCGCATCCTTCGGCACCGACGCATGCAAGAGCTGCAGCGTTTCCTTCAACAACACATTCAGATCCAGCGCCGCCGCACTCACCTGCCCCTTTCCCGCATACACGAGCAACTGCTGGCAAAGCCCCGCAGCGCGCAGCGAGTTCTCCTCGATGCGTTTCAAGTGCTGGCTCACCTCCGTCCCCGGAGCCACGTCCATTCCCGCCAGCGAGGCACTCGCCAGGATGCCCGTCAGGATGTTGTTGAAATCGTGCGCCACGCCGCCAGCGAGCATCCCAAGCCCTTCGAGCCGCTGCGTTTCCTCGAGCTTCCGCTCGATCATCCGACGCTCCTCCTCGAATCGCTCCCGCTCGGCCGCTTCGTGCTTCAACTTCTCCAACGCCGCCTTCAACTCCGCCGTCCGCGCCGCCACCCCCGCCTCCAACGACTCCACGTGCGCACGCGTCTGCTGCCGCAGCATCCACTTCTCCGTCAACGCATGCGCGAGCTGCAGCACTTCGATGTTGTCGAAGGGTTTCTTCAAAATCACCCAGCGATCCGGCCGGCCGAGTTTCCGCGCCATCTCCGACCACGAGTAGTCCGAATACGCGCTGCAAATCACGATCTCCAAATCCGCATCGATCGCCCACAAACGCTGCGCCGTCTCGATTCCATCGATGCCCGGCGGCATCCGCACGTCCACAAACGCGACCGCAAACGAAGCCCCGCCGCGCTTTTCAACTTCCAGCTTCTCGATCGCCTCCACGCCTTGCGCCGCATACGTCAATCGAAAGGTCGTCGCCGGAGCCGCCGCCGCATTTCCAAAGAGCGCCTCCTCCAAAGCCGACAACCGCGAGTCCGGCGCCGCAGAAACCAGGATCTTCTGAAACGCTTCGAAAACCGACTGGTTGTCGTCGACGATCAGGATGTTTCCTCGCGCATTCATGTTGTTCGATTTCTGAAATCCAGGATCAACGGCCATGAGCTTCGTCGCCGCATTCACACCCGCCACACCGCCGGGCCGCGGCAAATAACCCCGCCGCCTCGAAAACGTTCCTCTGGTTTTGCGAGAACAAACACGTCTCCCGATACATCGGCACAAACGCACTCTTCTTTGGCCGCGCGTCGAGTTTCTCGACGACCGGAATTATTGACAGCTCTATACGCATCCGCGGCCCCTTGGAACACGTTTGCCGGTCCGCGGCAAATGACTTTCCACTACGAAGCAAAATCCAGCCGGTCTTTCCCAAAAATCGAGCGAGGCCTTTCGCCAGGATCTGCGCAGCATCGGACAAATTCCGCGGAGACGCGCCTTTTTGCGAGTGCTAGCGTTCCCATCATGACCCCAACACGCGATCGCAACGCGTGGATTTTTGGCGGAACCACCCCTTGCCGCCAGCCGCCCGCCGCCGTGCAGCATGCGTGGCGCCTGGTGCTGATCGGCCCGCCCGGCGTCGGCAAAGGCACGCAAGCCGACCTGCTCGAATCCGCGCTCGGTGCCTGCATTCTTTCCACCGGCGAGTTATTCCGCGCCGCGAACGCCGGGCTCGTTCCCCGCAGCCCATCCGCCCACGCCGTCCAATCGTGCGTGCACCGCGGCGAACTCGTCGACGACGCTACCGTCGTTTCGCTGATCCGCGAGCGCCGACACTGTCTGCGCTGCCCGGGCGGCTTCATCCTCGACGGCTTTCCTCGCACCGTCGCGCAAGCCCACGCACTCGACCAACTCCTCGCGGAGGAAGCTTCGCCGCTCGACGCCGTCGTCAGCTACGAACTGCCCGCCGCCTACCTCATCGAGCGCCTGGCCGGCCGGCGTCACTGTCCGCAGTGCCGTATCAGCTATCATGTTACATTCCATCGCCCGCTCGTCGACTCACTCTGCGACCGCTGCCGCGGCCCCCTCGTGCAACGTCTCGACGATCGTCCCGAAGCCGTCGCAGCGCGCCTAAAAGCCTTCGAATCCGCCACCGGCCCCATGCTCGATCACTACCGCACGCGCGGCTTGATCGTGCCCGTCGACGCCAGCGGCGATCCCGTCGATGTTCTCGCCCGCACCCTCGACGCTCTCGTCGCGCTGCGAGACGCCCACGCCGTCTGCCCCTGATCGTCCGTCCTCGTTGCGCGGAGCGTCCGTCAGCCCGCGTCCCGTTGCTCATACGCCGCGAGCAACTGCTCGAGCTCGCGTTGCCGGGGCGCGATCTTGCGTCGATGGCGAACCACCATCCAAACCAGCACGCCCACCACATACGCGGGATAAATCACATACGCCGGGATGACGACTTCCGCACCCGCTTTTTCCACGTTCCGCAACTGCTCCACCACGAGGGGCAACACCGCGACGCTCGCGATCAGCAACACCGCGATCGTCTTCGATCGTTTCACTTGCAGACGCGTCTCGTCCCGCAGCGCGCGCAGGCTTGCCGCGATCGAGCGTTGATAGTCCGGAAACCTTCCGTGATGCCGCCGGTTCATCCGCCACATCGCCAGCCAGCCCGCCCACGGCAGCAGAATAAACGGCACAAGCCCCCACTCCCTCGCCCAGTCCACGGGCTGCGACATCGGCCCCGGCCAGAGCGCATGCACAACCAATTTTCCGGTGATCCAAGCCAGAGCCACAAAGGTCAGCACCAGGAATGCGAAATGGCCGCGACGGCGACGTCTCAGATCCGCGACAAAGCTCATTTTGATTTCCTCGAGTTTGCCCGCATCCGGACGGTTATGCGGCGAATGCCACGTGTTCTGAATGTCAGCGAAGTTCATGAGTTAGCCCTTCCAGCATTTGGGTGAGTCTCTGCTTCAAACGATTCAGCCGCACCCCGACGTTGCTCTCCGTCAGCCCGTGCATCTCCGCGATGTCCGCATAACTGACGGCATCGAGATGCAGCAGGATCAACGAACGATCGAGCGGCGGCAGCTGACGGATCGCGGCATAAATGTGCTCGAGCGCCTCACGCTCGCGCCCGCCGGTGTCCGCCGGAAGCGGCTCCGCTTGCTGCCAGTTTTCGAACTGCTCCACGCGCCGGCGATAATTGCTCTGCGTCCGCTTCCAGGTGAGCGCCGCATTGTGCGCCACTCGATAAACAAACGTCGGCGCCTGCGCTCGTCCGCGATACGCCGGCACCGCTCGCCACAACGCAAGCAGCAACTCCTGCATCAAGTCGTGTCGATCAGCTCCCGCCGCGAAACCGTTCGCCACGTGGTGCAGGATCGCGCCGTGGTGCGCGATCCAATCTTCGAATACCGCCGTGTGTTCGCGCGCGTCCATGGGTTGAGCGTCTTGTTAGGTGCCGCTCAACTCCATTCCTTACAAGCGATCGTCTTCGCCACGCCCGCACGCTGCCACGCCCGCCATCCCCGCCTCCACCGTCCGCGCTCCTCTCTCGCTCACGCGGCAACCCGCGCCTGCGGCACGCTCGCGCGTTCGCCTTCTTCCACTCTCGTGGCAAATCGCAACACCGCCACCAGCACCAGACTCGCGCCCAACATTTCCATGAGCTCCTCCACCGCCACCTGAGCCGTCTTCCACGATTCCGGCCCGTCGAGCCCAACCCACTCGTAACCGATCACCTCAACGACAAACGCTCCGCCCACCAGCACGCTCATTCCAATCGCGATCGCCATCGCATCCGCCGCATGGCGCCGAAAGACGCGCACGATCCATCGCCACATCAGCGCCAACACCCCAAGTCCGACCGTCCCATACGCGAAAATCCAAAAACCCCGCCCGCTCGGAAAATGCGGCCACCACTCCACCCGCTTCAACACGCGGTTCACCTGCTCGTGAATTCCCGCCGCTTCATCCATCGACAACAAACCGAAGCCTCCACCACACATCACCAGAAACCCGCTCCATCCAGCCCGCGCATGCTGCGGATTCACCGCCGCCAAACCAAACGCCACCGCAATCGCGAAGAGCTGCACCGACGAAAACCACGCCGGGATATTACCCTCCCCATCCAGATCGAAGAGCCGCGTCAATTCCGCCGAGCTCAACCAGGTGCGTGTCAGGACATATGCCACCACGAGCCCCAACTCGATCGCGAGTAGCACCAGCAACAGCTTCCCCCACCCGCGTGTTTCCACCACCAGTCGTCCCACATTTGCCTTCGGCCGCATTCGATCACCCATAAAGGCCCGCATCGACCTGCCTTTCCCGCCCGCGTTCGACTCGCTTGTTCGCCGAACGTCGGTCGCTCACCTCATTCGGCGATCAGGGTTCCCCTCAACGGCTTCGCCCTGAACGACAAAATCGTTCTCCCCAATACCTCACGCGCCGCCGGTTTTGCCGTCGATCGAAAGCCTGCCCGGGCCCGCCAGGAAGACGGTCAAAAATCCCGCGAGATAGACGAACGCCAGCTCTCCGTTCCCCGGCCCCGACAGCTTCGTGCCGTGCACCATCGCGAAGGCGACCACGAGCAGGATGACCAGCACCAACGCCGCAAACCGCGTCGCCAGTCCCAACACCAGCAGCGCCGCACAGACGACTTCCGCGAAAATCGCCATCGACAAACTCAGCGTCGATCCCACCCCGAGCGGATCCGGGAAACCCGCCCCTCCGTTGCGGATCCCCATCAGCTTGCCCCATCCGTGCAACACCAGCATCGAAAGGCCCAACCAAACTCGCAGGATCAGGAGGGCGAAGTCCGGACTCCGGGGGATGAAGTTAAATTGCAGGAAACGCAGCAGGCTTTTCATAAAAGAGCGACCAGCGCCAACGTGCGTCACTCCTTTCCTCCGTCAACTGCAATGCCGCTCTACGACGCCGCCGGATACCTCGACAACGGTTCCGGCGCCGGCAGCCGATGCGAGAGCGCGATCAACACGCCATTCGGATCGCGCACCACAAACATCCGATCGCCCCACGGTTTGTCCTCCGGCGCCGCCACAATCTCCAATCCCGCCGACTCCAACCGCGCAAACTCCGCATCCGCATCCGGCACGTCGATGTTCAACCAAAACCCGCGCCCATCCGTCGCGTTGATCAGTTCCGGCGAGGGCCCGTCGAGCTCGTGTTGCAACACCGCGATCTGCGCTCCGCTCGGATGCGAGAGCTGCACATACACGCCACACTCCGTCACCGTGCGAAACCCCAGGTGCACACAATAGAAGTTCCACGTTTCCACGAAACGTCCCGACACAATCCCCGGATAAAACGCCGCCCGATCCTCGATCGACGCGTCCAACACGCCACCGCCAAATCGCTCCTTCAACCGCCGGAAATCCGCCAGCCAGCTCGCCTGCGCCCGCTCAAACCATTCATCCGGCTCATCCGGCGCCTGCACCAGCGTCATCGTCACCAATGCTCCATGCGGCTGCGAAATCACCCGCAAGGGATGCAAGGTCATCTCGTCGCGCTTTTCCCCAAGCAACAGATCGATCACGCCCGTCCGCTCGTCCGCACACAGCGCCAGATGCCGATCGCCCAGGGGCGTCGCCGCCCGCCAGCCAAACTCATCCCGCGCCACTTCCCCCAGCGACTCGCCCGCCCACTGCGGCAGATTATCGATCCGGGACAAAAACGCGAAGACCGTGTCCCGGCCCGCGGCAACGTTCAACGTCAAGGTGCGGCTTTTCATAGGAGTGTGGATCGTTCGCCTGATCGCGGTGAGTTCACCGCCACCGGCCGGGAACAAATTCTTCCGATGTGAAAAACGCCATACATTCGTCGTTCCCTCCGTTTTCCGCGTTTTTCAGGACAAAACCTGGATCGGCTCAACGATTGCGACGGTGGATCATCACACTGTTCCCGTCCGGATCCGACACGACCGCCATCGAACACACGCCCGTCGCCATCGGCTCCACCAGAAACTTCACCCCGCCCGCGCGCAGCGCTTCCACCGCCTCCTCGAAATTTTCCACCTCGAACGACATCACCGGACCATCCGCCGACGCCTTCCATTGCTCGCTCGACATGTTGCTGATCGCAAGCGTCGTCCCGCCGATTTCGTATTCGATCCAATGCCGGCCGCCATGCTCGAACGCCACCGCCACCTCCAAACCCAGCAGCCCTTCATAAAACGCCTTCGCTCGCTCGATGTCCGTCACCGGATATCCCGTGAACGCCACTTCCACAATCCGCACCGCCGGCACATTTGTTTTCATGAGACGCGCACGTTAACGCGCCCCACTGACATCCTTATGTCAGGAGATCATTCCCGATGCCGTCGTAGCGCCTTCTCCGCCTGCTCGCGCACCAACCGCCGCAACTCCACCGGCTCGATCGCCTCCGCATCCTCGCCAAACGACAACACCCACCGCGCCAGCCACTCGAGCGAGTAGCTCCGCAACACCACTTCGCATCCGTCCCGCGCCGGCTTCTCACTCACGATCGCCGTGTGACTTTCCCGCCGCACCCGCTCCATCGCCACCGCCGCAAACCACACGTTCGTCTCGATCGTCTCTTCCGGCGTCATCGCCTTCGCCATATACGCGCCCAGCGAAAAATCCGGCCGCGCCTGAAACCGTTCGCCCAACACTTCGAGGCCGCGCACGCGCTCCAATTTGAAATATCGAAAGTCGCTCCGCAGCCGGCACCACCCCACCAAATACCACGCCCCGCCGTGAAAGGTCACCCCCAGCGGCTCCACCTCCCGGCGCGTGTCCTCCGTCTGCGCCCGGCCACGATACGTCATCCGCAACACCCGCCGCGACACCACCGCCTGCTGAATCGGCAACAGCGTCCGCTGATCGATCCCCGAGGGCAGCTTCGGCGTCCCATAAATCGCCACCGCCTTCCGCAATCGCTCCAAATCGTCCTGCCGGTCGCGCGGCAACACCGAGCGAATCTTCAACAACGCCGACTCCATCGGCTCCACCATCGACGCATCGGCAAACTCCTTCACCAACTCGCCGCCGATAAACAACGCCATCGCCTCCTCCGTCGTGAACATCACCGGCGGCAAATGATAGCCTTTCACCAGGCTGTAACCCACGCCCGCCTCCCCCACCACCGGCACGCCCGCTTCGCACAAAGCCGACACATCCCGATAAATCGTGCGCACCGTCACCTCGAAATGCGCCGCCAGTTCGTCCGCCTTCACCACGCGTCGCCCTTGGAGAAACATCACCATCGCGACGAGCCGGTCCGTTCGATTCATGGAGCGCTCCAGCAACTCGAAAATCCGCCGCCGCGCAACCCCGGAGGGCGGGGTCTCCCGACCCCGCCGCGTTCACGCCCCGCCCCCGCTTACTTTATCCATTCCACTTTCCGCATGTCCCCATTTTCCAAATACGCGAGATGCATGCGGAACGCGTTCTGCAGGGTCTGCGGCACGTGCCCGCGGTTCGAAATCGCCAGATACGCATTCAGCAGCGGCCGGTAATCAGGGTGCACGCACTTCTCGATCATCAACCGCGCGCGATCGCCCGGCGACTTCCCGCGCAAATCCGCCACGCCGTGCTCCGTCACCACGATCTGCACCGAATGCTCGCTGTGGTCCAGATGCGTCACCAGCGGCACGATCGTGCTGATCGCGCCTTTCTTCGCCACCGAGGGACACGTGTAGATCGACACATGCGCGTTGCGCGTGAAATCGCCCGACCCGCCGATGCCGTTCATCAGGTCGCGCCCCATCACGTGCGTGCTGTTCACGTTTCCAAACAGGTCCACTTCGATCGCCGTATTCACCGTGATGAGACCAAGTCGTCGCACGATCTCCGGGCTGTTCGAAATCTCCTGCGGCCGCAGCACCATCCGCTTCCGGAAATATTCCAGATCGGCGTAAACGTCCTTCAACTTCTCCTGGCTCACCGTCAGCGAACACCCGCTCGCAAAGGTGCACTTGCCGCTCTTGATCAGGTCGATCACCGCATCCTGGATCACCTCCGTATACATCATGAACGGCGGCACTCCCGGATTCGCCCCCAGCGCGCCGATCACCGCATTCGCGATGTTACCCACGCCCGACTGCAACGGCAGAAACGTCGTCGGCAGCCGCCCGATCCGAATCTCGTCCGCCAGAAACTGCGCCACGTTCAACCCAATCCGGTTCGTGATTTCGTCCGGCTCGTCGAATCCACCGGTCTCATCCGGCGCATCCGTCATCACCACACCCGCGATTTTCCGCGGATCCACCTTGATCGTCGGCGACCCGATTCGATCCGTCGGCTTGTAGAGCGGAATCTCGCGCCGCGCCGGCGGATCCGCCGGCTCATACAAATCGTGAAAACCCGTCAACGC
>JAFAAS010000111.1 GCA_023426435.1 Verrucomicrobiota bacterium
TGTTCGCCGGATTGTTCCCAGCGGTAAACGGTGCCGAATTCGGCGAGGCGAATCGGAAGGTCGCGGTAGGAGTGCGGCTGCGACGCGAAGATCTTGATGTGATGCGGGCAGTTCATCGGCTTCAGCATGAAGCCGTCGAGGAGTTCGGTCGGATCCTTCACGCGATCCGTGGCGATCACTTCCTTGCCGGCGCGGTGGTTGATTTCGTCGGCGAAGTGTTGCGAGACGCCCTCGAGGCGAGCGGTGAGTTCGGCGCACGAGCAGCCTTCGGACGCGAGCTGCTGCATGGCGTCGGGCTCGGCGAAGGCGGTGAACTGCGATTCCTTGTAGTAAGGGAAGTGGCCGGACGTTTTGTAGAGCGTGAGCTTGCCGATGTGCGGCGTGAAAACCTGCGAGTAGCCCTGTTTGCGGAGCTCGTCGGCGATGAAGTTTTGCAGCTCCTGGCGGAGGATGGAGCCGTTGGGAGTCCAGAGGATGAGACCCTGGCCAACGTCTTCGTCGATGTGGAAAAGTTTGAGATCGCGGCCGAGTTTGCGGTGGTCGCGGAGCTTGGCCTGTTCGAGCTGCGTGAGGTAATTGGCGAGCTCGTCCTTGGTGGCGAACGCGGTGCCGTAGATGCGTTGGAGCTGCTTGTTCTTTTCGTCGCCGCGGTGATACGAGCCGGCGATGGAGAGGAGTTTGAAGGCTTTGAGTTTCGACGTGTAGCGCACATGCGTGCCGGCGCAGAGGTCGATGAATTCGCCGTTCTGATAGAAGGAGATTTGTTCGCCCTCGGGGATGTCGGCGAGGCGTCCGAGTTTGTAGCGTTCCTGGCCGCGGGATTTGATGATCTCGATGGCTTCGTCGCGGGAGACCTCCTTGCGGAGGAAAGGCTGGTTTTCGTCGGCGATCTTTTTCATCTCCGCCTCGAGTTTCGTGAGGTCCTCGGCGGTGAGTTTGTGATCGAGGTCGACGTCGTAATAGAAGCCCGTGTCGGTGGGCGGTCCGATGTCGAGTTTGGCCTCGGGGTAGAGGCGAAGGATCGCGGTCGCCAGCACGTGCGAGCACGAGTGACGAAGTTCTTCGAGCGGAGTCATGGCCATGGTGAAAAGCCGTCCTGCCTACGATTGCAGGGCGGAAGGGAGAGCGTGGCGGTGGAACTTGCCCGCCGTCAAGCGAGGCATTGGGCGGGTTTGGCGCGCGATGCTAGAATGCTATTTCACGAGTTTCCGGAGCCGCTTCGTGGTGGCGTCGCGATCGAGCTTCGAGGCGGCGACGTCGAGGACGAGTTGTTCCCAGTCGTCCACGGGCAAGGGGTGAGCGGAAAGGATCTCGTTCTGCTCCAGAAACACGAGACACGACGCGAGCGCGGTGCGCTTGTTTCCGTCAACGAACGGATGATTTCTGCAGAGGTAGAAAAGATAGGCAGCCGCGATCTCGATGGGATCGCTCATGATAGGTTCGCCGGCCCAGGAGGCTTGGGGAGCGGCGACGGCCGATTCGAGCATGTTTTCGTCGCGCACGCCTTCGCCGCCGCCATGAGCAAGCAGCACTTCGCGGTGGATCGCTTGCACCGCGGAGGCGGTGAGGTGTTTCCAATCGCGGCTCATGACAGCCGTCGAAAGAGTTCGCGGTTCTTGTTGATGATGGCCTTGGCCGATGCAGCCGCTTCGTCGGGTTCGATGATCGGGCGCACCGGCGTCAATGTGATCGTGCCGCCTTCGTGGACGGTGACGTTGACCTGATCGCCAACTTTCAGGCGCGCCATGTCCATCAACGCCGCGTCGAAGGTGATGCCCTGCGAGTTGCCGATTTTGGAGATAGTTTTGATCATGGGTAATACGATGTATTACGCGTGCGGCGTGTCAATTCGCGGAGGCGGAGTCGCTGGTGCCACAGAAGTCGCGGCGGAGGGGCCGACGTTGTCGTCGGGCGGTTAACGGGTCGTGAGTCTTCAAGCCCGACGGGGACGTCGGGCTCCACCTATTTCTTCGTGGGTTCGAGGGAGTAGCCGTCTTTGCGGTCGAGCATGGACCAGCCGAGCGCGGCGATTTCTTTGCGCAGGGCGTCGGCGGCGGGCCAGTCTTTGGCTTGTTTGGCGGCCCAGCGTTTTTCGGCGAGGGCGGTGATTTCGGCGGGGGCTTCGGCTTTCGGCGCGGCGGTTGTGGCGGTGAGATCGAGGCCGAGGGCGAACATCGCGCGATCGAAGGAGGCGACGTCGGCTTGGATTTCCTTTTTGTTCACGACGGTGAACAAGGCACCGAGGGCAGCGGGGGTGTTGAGGTCGTCGTGAAGCGCTTGGATGACGTGGTCGAAGGCGTCGTGCGCGGCGGCGGCGGGAGCGAGCGAGGCGCGGTAAGCGCGCAGGGTGGCGAGGACTTTTTCCGCGGCGTGAAGTGAATCGAGGGTGAAGTTGAGTTGCTTGCGCGGGTGGCCGGCGAGGAGGGCGTAGCGGAGCGCCATGGGCGAGAAGCCTTTGGCTTTGAGGTCGTCGAGCGTGTAGAGATTGCCGAGCGACTTGGACATCTTCTTGCCGTCCACGAGCAGGTGTTCGCTGTGATACCAATGGTGCGCGAACTGCGTGCCGTTGCAGCACTCGGACTGGGCGATTTCGTTTTCGTGGTGAGGGAAGAGCAAGTCGACGCCGCCGGTGTGGAGATCGATGGTGTCGCCGAGGTGTTTCTTGCTCATCGCGCTGCACTC